>JAFDDL010000480.1 GCA_019310865.1 Deltaproteobacteria bacterium
TCTGCCGGGCCAGCCACCCGTCGACATGTTTATTTAGTATGGTCATGGGCAGCGCCCCCCATTCCAGGACTATCCGATGAAATTCCTTGATGTCGAACCTGTCCCCCAGGGCCGTTCGGGCCTTTTCCCGAAATTCCCGGAACTTGAGGCTGCCCAATTTATACGCTATTGTGAACCCGGGCATGGAAAAATGGATCCTGAGGAGCTGGCTCAGGAGCCTCTCTTCAGTGAAATCGGGCAAGTAGGGCCGCATGAAATCAACCATTTCATCCAGGGACCAGCCCTTGGCGTTGAGGCCGGTATCGACGGTTAAGAAATTGGCCAGGTAGAGATCCATTTCCAGCCGACCGTATTCGTCGTAAAGGTCTTCGTACATCCCCATCTCACCCGCCAGGATGGCGGCATACTCCGCCCAACCCTCGATGTACGCCGTCACCATGGATGTTTTTGCCAGGGGGGGGAGCTCCTCTCTTTCCTGGGTTAGGGCAATCTGGAAATGGTGACCCGGCAGCAGCTCATGATAGGCCAAAGAAGCGGTTTTCATGGGATTCTTCCGCTCCATATTCAATCCGTTGTAATAGTAATGTCCTTTGGGCTTGCCGGGGGTAGGCGGGGTATAGAGACCGTTGTGCATGAGAGGCTCCAGGTCCGGTGCGATCCTTTCGGCGCAACAGTCGGCCTCGGGCTGCTCGGCGAAATACTCTTTCATGACCGGGCGGATACGGTCAATGCAGGCATTGAGCCTCTCCCCGAATTCTTCAGGGATTTCCATGATTCGTTCCGGGTCGGCCATGACCTTGTCGGTGAAGGCTTCCCGGGAAAGGTCCGAGCCCAGTTCTCTTCGAATCTCGGCCATGCGCGCCTCGATGGATGCCCGGTCCGTTTCCCCTAACTCGAAAATTTCTTCCGGCGTGATATCCAGAGAGGTATGCTGTTTGACCATGGCCCGGTAATATGCCGGCCCGTCCGGATACTGGGCATAGCCCACGGCCTCCGGTACAGCATCACCGTACGGACCTTCCAGAAAGGCCACCATCTCACCCAAGGCAGAATTCAGGGCTTCTATGGCGGCCCGAGACCTGGAGATAATTTCTCCGGTGTCTACATTTGGGCCTGAAAGTTTCTTTTTTGTCAATACCAGCGGGTGTTTGTCAGGCTCGATGCGGTACTCCTGGTATGTCTGCAGGGCGTAGGGAAGAATGGGTTTGGGGATTCGAATTCCCCGTTCGGCCTGCCCCTGGGTCTTTTCGCGGTGCTGTACCACTAGTCCGGCGAGACCTTCCAGACACCGGAGATAGGTGTCCAGATACTCGGTGTCGGTTAACGGATATTTCCCCAGGAAGCTGAAAATCATAGGGATCATGTTGAACCAGGGTTCCGCAGCAAAGATGTTCCAGTAAAATTTTTCTTCGTTTATCATGCTTTTACAGTTGAAACGGACGATATCGAGGAGAATTTCGTCGTCGTGGGACAGGGGCGATGCGGCGACCTGTTCCACTTCCTGAAGAATGGTTCGCGCATACTCGGCTTTTTCCCTTGTTTTTGTCTCCGAAATATCAGGAATTTTCGCCTGTTTGATATCACCGACCCCAATAAAAACGAGGGCCAGATTGTTGATCAGGTTATACTCATGCAGCTTGTCCGCAATCCCTCTGGACACTTCCGTTATTTTTGTTTTCATTTCACATCCTTAAAACTTTATAATACTGCTTTACAGACTGAATTGAACTATGCTGGCATACGCCATCAGCGCTAATATTTTTGTGGTTTCAACCATATCAGCACCTTTGAATGCCACTGTATACCCGTCGATTCTCTCCACCCCGGGGATATCCACGGTAAGGAATGTACTTATCTCTGTCCTGAACTTTACTTTAAGGTGAACAGGTGCAGCCATTTTTATGACCTTCATCTCGGCTAACCGCTCGATGGCCCTCCGGGCAGCGGTGCGGATCATTTGTTGAGACTTTTTCGGTGTCAGATTACGTGCGGCGTATGGACTAAGGGCCCACTTTGTCACAACACGTTCCGCCCAAGGTATTGATTCTTTGACCTCTTCGGAAAGCCGGTCGTCCCCTGTAATCAAGGCCGTTGGCACATTGAAATGACCGGCCAATGCTGAATTGAATATTACTTCATTAACAGGTTGGTCATTGAGACTGAGTTCAGACACCAGTGGCATAAAAAAAGTATGCGCCAATCCGCCGATGGTGTTACCGGCACCGGGGTGATGACCGACAAAAAAAACGGCATCAAAACTGTCGTCTATCCCTTCCATCTGGATTAATGTGCGCGGAGAACCATTAATTATTGTTACATCTTCATGGAGTTCATCCGGAATAAGATTTCGCATATAATTATGGCCATCTGCAACAACGATCTGGGTTGCACCGCCTTTCATAGCACCTTCGACAGCTGCATTGGTTTCTGCCGTCAACCATTTTCTAGCGGCTTCATACGCCGGACCGCCTTGTTTGTCTAACTGGTCGTTATGCGTCACACAGCTGATGCCTTCAAGGTCGACAGATATAAATATTTTCATAAGATTTAAACTCCTTTATTTAATAACTGTTATTTTTCGGATTAACCCTGACTCAACATTGTAAATAACTGCCGAGATCCTACTCTGTGGTTGACCTTCAAATTTCCCTGAAAGGTGTTCCTCGTCAATGACATGATATCCAATGATCATCCGATGTAATATATCCGCTCTCACGCCGGGAACTTTAGTAAAGAGCCTTCCATATTCTTGTCGCATCTCTTCTTTTCCGCATACCCTCTTGACGCCCTATGACCCAAAGGACACAGTATGGCTGTGTTTGACTAATTGACAAAGCTTTAATGTCACGCAAAATTGGGGCCAGCGAGCTTGGCCAGCGTACAAAAGCATTTATGGGCTTCCACAATATCGGGGGCTGTCATTTCAATGGTTCTGCCATCGATACGCGCCGCGCCCGGGACACAGGAGGCGTTGTCGGCCTGCAGCGCACTGGCCAGCTCAAGCCTGAGGGTTACGGGCTGATCTGTCTGGACCGGTTGTGGGGCTTTTCCGTTTTTGAAGTTATGAACCGCCTTTTTGGCCGTTTCCTTGATCATTTTATGGGTTATCTCCGGGGGCAGACACTCGGCGCTGAACATGCCGCGGCCCTGTTTCACCGCTACGGTTTCGATGCCGGGGATAAACTCCGCGGCCTCGTCGCACCCGGCCTGATCGCTGGATATCATCAAGACCGGCACCCCGAAATGGCCAAGAATCGAGGCGTTCATCCCGATCTCACCCACCGGCTTGTCATTGAACCAAAGGTTCACCACATTCAACAGGTAGGTATGGGCTAGAACACCATTGAGCGTTCCCCAGCGTGCGTGGTACCCCACAAAAAGCGCGGCATCCACGCCCTGGTCCGCCCCCTGTACCATGCTCAAGGGAGAAGGAGAGCCGCTATTGATGCTTACGCGGCTGTCAAGCTCTTCAATCAGCAGGTTCAGGCTCCTACCGTGGCCGTCGGAAACCACCACTCCATCCGCTCCACCCTCAAAGGCTCCTTTTATGGCCTCGTTCACTTCGGCGGTCATGAGCTTGCAGAAACGTCCATAGTCTTTTTCCGTTGGCAGCACATGAGATTTATCCACAACCCCGGTGATGCCTTCCATATCCACTGCGATCAGAATTTGTCGAGTAGACATAATATGGCTCCTTTTCATATTTCTTAAATTTACCTTAAGTTATCATGTAAGAAGCTTCAATGCCCCTCACAGAACCGGACTTGTGGGTTTCCCACATCCCTCGGTTTCGGTAGCCAATAATGATCGAGATATTTTGTGAATCTATCCCAGTTCATTTTCCGCTTCTGGCTGCGCCGGTTCATCCATTTCCATACAGCTCGTATGGTAAATCTATAGAACCTTGCGATACCAGCATAATTCTCACTGATTCCGTAATACTGGTAATGTCCTCGCAGCTTTGCTTTCAAGGTTTTCCACCATTCTTTGGTTTTGACCTTATTTCTTATTGCTTTAAGCCACGCATTCATCGCTTTGCATTTTGCGGAATATTTCTTGCGACTGGTTCTTCGGCCGACTTTAAAGTAGCCTTTTCTTGATGTGTCGCAATAGTGAGTGAAACCCAGAAAATCAAAAGTATTGGGTCGACGAGCCTGGGCTTTGGCGTTCTCCCGCTCAAAGGGACCGAAACTGATATTTCGGCTTTTGGTCGGATGAATTTCAAGACCATACTTGTTGAACCGATTTTCCAGGCCCCGCTCGATACGCTTGGCTTCATTCGCATACCGCACTACGCATACAAAATCATCTGCGTATCTAACGAGCTCGCAAAAACCGGTTACATGGCTTTTGACCGTCTTTTCAAACCATGTATCCAATACATAATGCAGGAAGATGTTAGCCAGCATTGGGCTAAGAATACTGCCTTGCGGCGTTCCGGTATCCGTCTTGACCAATAGGCCGTCGTCAACATAACCGGCTTTAAGGAATTTCTTTATCAGATTCAGCAGGGACGTATCCTTTATTCTTACCTGGATCATGAGCTTCTCATGCGATACATTATCGAAAAATCCCTTAATATCCGCCTCTACAATGTGGTTAACCGGCTGGAACGTTATCAAATCATTTAGTGACTTCAATGCTTGATGACAGTCCCTCTTCGGACGGAAACCGTATGAACAGTTCAGAAAATCCTGCTCATAGATACTTTCAAGTATCCACGTGATTCCACGTTCTACGATCTTGTTCTCCAGTGCTGATATTCCAAGCGGGCGTTTTTCTGTCTCGCTTTTCGGAATGTATACACGTCTCGCCGGTATCGGCTTGTATTTCTTGCGCTTCAACCTTGAGACCAACAGCTCCAGATTCTCATCCAAATTTTCGCCGTATCCTTCCCAGCTTACGTTGTCAATCCCTACAGCCTTATTCCTGTTCAGGCTTTTGTAGCAATCCCGAAGATATTCGATGTTCAGCAAATGAGCCAGGCTCGTAAACTGAAAATCGGGGTCTCTTTGGGCATGACCGGATATGAGAGATAATTTATGCCATGTTGATCCAATATCAGTGTATGGCATGACACACCTCATCTCTCTGCGTTAGAATGCTGACCCCTTCGAGTGTCCCAAAATTTTGCGACTCAACAGGCATTACCCTGCCTACCCCTCTACTATGAGTCAGTCCGACTACCGAAACGCCATACCGCTTCGTCACTTTTTCGGCTCCTCGGCGGCTCACTTTCGGAACGTTTCGGTTCTCCCAAGTTCCAATATAAACAGTTCGTTTGCCCGCTACGGACTCAGACCCCGGCACGTCATGAATACTCTCACCTGTAACGAATATCCTGATATTGGTTTCCAGGACATGAAACCCTTGACCCAATGCAATAAGGAGAATTTCGGGGCTCGATACCTTCACTTGCGTTGCGGCTGACAAACCGCCTTTCCCATGGCTCCGCATGATTCGTTACCTCACCATACGCATGGTTCAGTTCCGTGCCGGTGGTTAGCCGTTACACGGGCCGGATTGGCCGGCTTGCTTATATTAGCTTTGCTTGGCGCACTCATGTATTTGTCCTTATATAACTTTACATAATATTCAAATGATATAGTAGTTGTGTTCATTCAAAACCTAAAGGAGGTAAAATATGAACCACACTACTATTTCATTAACAGAGTTGGTTAGTAAAACAAAAAAACAGTTAGATTTGCTTGGCTATGCAGAAGGGACAAAACATCATTACACCCTTATATGGGGTCATTTTTTTGCGTATGCAGAGCAGAAAGGCCAAAACCATTTCTCAAAAGAATTGGGCAATGCATTCCTGGAAAGCTATTACGGTATTAAGGCCGGCATTAAGCTTTCGGCTAATCAAGTTTTTAAAGTAAGAACAATTACCGTCTTAGGTGAAATGCTGGAACAAAATTGTTTTCTAAGAT
>JAFDDL010000481.1 GCA_019310865.1 Deltaproteobacteria bacterium
GTTCTGGTCAGTGGCGAATCCGGAACGGGTAAGGAGCTGTTGGCCCGCTATGTCCATTACAAAAGCCCCCGTAGCAATAAACGATTCGTGCCGGTGAACTGCGCCGCCATTTCAGCCGGCCTGGTGGAGTCCGAGCTATTCGGTCATGAAAAGGGCGCTTTTACCAGTGCCGATAAAAACAAAATCGGAAAGTTTGAATTTGCATCCGGCGGCACCTTGTTTTTGGATGAAATCGGTGACCTGCCGTTTGAAGCCCAGGCCAAGTTTTTACGGGCGCTTCAGGAAAAAACCATACAGCGTGTTGGCGGTAACGACGAGATTGACGTGGATGTCAGGGTCATCTGTGCAACCAATCAGAATTTGCCGGAACTGGTTGAAGTTGGAAAATTTAGACAGGACCTCTATTTTCGGATTAATGTGTTTCCCGTTAATCCACCACCGCTTCGCGAGAGAAAGACGGATGTGATTCCCCTTGCCCTGCATTTTCTAAGAAAGACGGTTCAGGGGGACCAGATTCCCGAAATTACCGAAGGGGCCAAAAAGGCCTTGTGCGCCTATAACTGGCCCGGAAATGTCCGTGAGCTTGCCAACGCGCTGGAGCGCTCCGTTATCCTTGCCGGCGGAAATGGTAAAATTACTGCCGACACCCTGTCGTTTTTAAAAACCACTCCGGTATCCTGCGATACGGTTTCGGATTTGCAAATTCCGCCCGAGGGACTCTCCCTGGAGGCGGTTCAAAAGAATCTCGTGAGGCAGGCCCTGACCGCCGCTAGCAACAATCAAACCGCTGCAGCGCGACTGCTAGGTCTCAGCCGGGCCAAGTTTCGGGTTTTAATGAAACAGATTGATGATGCGTGACGTTGATGGCAATGCGTAAATTTGGATTAAAATTGTCGCTGTGTTCGATTCTGATGGGTATCTTGGCCATTACCCCCTTCGGCTGGGCATGGGGAGAAGAGTTCGATTCTCCGGAAACCGAGGACACCATGCTCATGTTTGTGGGAGAGGACATTGACGTGCTGTCCATCGCATCGCGAAGAGAAGAGAGCGCCTGGCAGGCGCCGGCCATTGCACGGGTTATCTCCCGTGAAGAACTTCGGGATCGGGGCATCACAACGCTAAGCCAGGCGCTGTCCATGGAACCCGGGTTTTACATGGCGCAAAAGGAGTGGGGGACCTTGCCATACTTGCGCGGCATACCGAACTCGGCGCTCATTCTATACGATACGGTGCCGTTAAATTCAGATACGACCAAATCGCTCCATCAACTCGATTTCAACCTCTCCCTGGCGCCGGTTAAGCGTATTGAAATCATTCGCGGCCCTGGTTCCGTGCTGTGGGGGCCGGATGCCTTTGCCGGAATTGTCAACCTGGTTCCCTTGAAAGGTAAGGACTTACAGGGTGTGGAAACCGATATTCGCTATGGGACGCCCGGTGATCGAATCGATGCCAATGTGACAGCCGGTTTCCACAAAAATGCATGGGATGCGCTCCTCTCGATTTCCGCTCATCAGGGTGAAGCGGATGATCGGGCCGTCAACCTGGTCCGGTTTTGGGGGAATGATGCGGTTTTCCCGCCGGATGAACGCATGGGCGTTTCTTCACCCAACGAGAGCGAATATCTTGATATTTTCGCCCGCCTGTCTTTCCGGGACAATTTTTCCGTTACCGGTCGGCTCTTCGACAATCGAAGGCCCTATGCCATCGGCCACCCGGATGCAGATATCACCTGGCTTGAGACGTTGTCATTTCCGGGCGGCTTTATCAAGGTCGAGTCGAAACAAAACATTGATCGAATCTCGGCATTACGCCTCACCGGTTATTATACGCAATTCAGGCCGGAACTTGATATCATCGATCGAGCGTTTCCCCAGAAGGAGCAGACCGCTTATGGTGAGCTGATTTATGATCGAAGTTTCCGTTCCGGTCGAGGCTTGTTTACCGGCGGCCTGTCATACCGGGAAAAATGGGTCGATGACGCCAATATCTGGCAGTCCTACCTCCCGGATTTTTTGGGGCCGGGAAATGTTTCGTTTTTACCCATTGTCATTCAAGATGATTACAGCACCCGGCTCTTGTCTTTTTTCGGTCAATATGAGCAAAAAATCGGGAAATTCGATTTGTCTTGCGGACTGCGGTACGACAGCCATGACAGCTATTCAGACAACCTGAGCTTCAACATTGCAAGCGTCTGGAATCCCAATACCCATTGGATCGTCAAACTCCTCTACGGTACCGCCTATCGCACGCCTTTTGCCCGCCAACTACTGGAGAACGACTCACAGGACCTCGAAAAAATTCAGAATTTTTCCGCCCAGATCACCTGGAAGCCCAGTGGTCGTTTTGATGCATCACTGGTCGGATTTGCCGGACGGATCGACGATCATATTATGGAGGATGTTTACGCCCGGGATCTGTCACAGCCCAACAGTCAGGAGATCTACGGTTTCGAGATCAGTGGGCGGTATGACGTCAATCGGCAGCTCAATATTTCAGCAAACCTGACCATGCTGGAAAATACCGGCTCCGATGAGACCTTTCAATTTGTTAACGAGATTTTTGTCCGCCCCGACGGTACGATCGTTGAAATTTTCGATGAAATCAATTATCCGTTCGATCTGGGTGCAGACACCACGCTTAACCTGTTGGGCACCTGGCGGCCCACAATGAATTTCTCCCTCTTTGCGCGACTCCAGTATTTTTCGTCCCGAAAACTGGTTTTTCAGCGGGTTGAAACCGTCAAACAGTTTTCAGACCAGTGGTTGTTTGATGTCAGTGCACGGGTTAAGGACTTCGTCTTTCCCGGCTGGGACTTGTCGGTCACCTTGAAGAATCTACTGGACGCCGATTACAAGACCCCCGGAATCTATACCGGCATCGACGGCACGCCGGCGGAATTGATGGTGATTGTCCGAAAAAAATGGTAACTGAAATGATTCGATATCTGTGGAAACGATTTCAATCGCGAAATAATACATGGGAGAAGACCGTGATAAAGAAAAACATCTTGTTTTATTTAATGATTGTCGCCCTTGTCATCATCTGCGGAGCTGCATTCACAAATGCGGAAACCATCAAAAATCAATCGGACTGTGATGTCTGTGAAGGGGCCATCCACTATAACCGATCCGAATCAAGGCAAATCCTGGGTGACCGGGGTCGACAATTGGCAGCCGGATTAACGTCGATTACCCGCAAGCATATTAAAATTGATCTCGATGGCGTCCTGGCCAACAACTCGAAGGGGGATGCCGAAACGGGTTATGAGCTTCAGGTTTATGGGACTTCCCATTATGTGATCATAAAAAGCCTTACCGACGGTTCCCTTGTCCAGTTTATTACCGATTGCATCAATGCGGATACCGATAATATACCAGACAATTGGACTCCGGAGATCTATATTCAGGGGGGACATGGCAACGAGATCTCGCTGAACGATTCCGTCCCGGTGGCTTGGGAGAAGCTGTTGGTAACCGAGATTTATAAATGGGTTGCCGGGGAATCACCGGCACCTGCGTTCAATGAACGCCTGAGGCGTCGGATCATTGAAGCCATGGCGCTGATGTTGCGAACCAAATAGTTCAAATCTAGCCGCCACTGGCTAGTTCTGTACAAATATTTGGCGCTTCGCCCGCAAAGCAATTGAAACCGTTAAATAAAAAAGCAAAGTGTAGTTAGTACAAATTACTTAAAATACAAGTTGTTATAACTATTTTAGTCGTTCATCTTTTCTAAAAACCATCTTGAGGACAAGATGGCACATTTATTGCTTAAAATGCTTAGCGGCTGAGTTGCCGTCAGCGCATGAAATGGAATTAATTCACCTCATCAACCAAGCGCGTCAGGCACCAATGGCAATGGCCCAATCGCTTGGTGTCGATCCGGAATCGGTTTTAGAGGCGCTGCCCGAACTTGCCGATCTACTGACCGAAGGGTTAGCACCGCTAACCCCTCAAGCGACGCTTCAGCAAACCGCTGAATCGCATAATCAAGACATGCTTGAAAACCAGTATTACGCCGGCGAGTCGTTAAACGGTGATACCGTTGCTGACCGAATTCGAGTTGCCGGGTACTTCGCGTCGGAGTCGGGGGAATCCCTGGGTATGCTGGCGTTTCGCAACTTCGTCGATATTGAGGATGCGGTTGTCACCATATTTGAAAAAATGTTTCTGGATGAACTAGACCCGGCCAGGCTTGAACAGCGAAACATTCTCAACCCTGATCTTACGGAAATCGGAGCCGCCATCGGATCCGGTGAATGGGCGGTAAACGATGAGGACTACAATGTTTACATCGTTACCTGTGATTTTGCCTCGCAGCGCTTGACCGACGGCGATCGGGAATTGTTCGCCCTGATCAATCAAGCCCGAACCGCACCGTTGGCGGTTGCAAAAGCGCTTGGGATGAAACCCTGGCAGATTCTTCAAGATTTCCCGGAACTATCCGATATCTTAAAAAATGGGTTGCCCCCGGTTCGATTTAATAAGTCGCTGTACCTGGCTGCGGAATCCCATGGTGTTGACATGCTGCAAAATGATTATATCGGAATTATTTCATCGGACGGCAGTACGCTGCTGGATCGGACCGTGGCGGCGGGATATCCCAGTGACGATGTGGCCGGCCTATTTCGTGCCCTTGCAACGGAAAGCCCCATATCAAGCCACATGGGAACGCAGCTGAATTTCGAACATCTCTTCAAACGCGAACTGGATCCTGACACGTCCGATCGGGTGATGCTAAATCCGGATTTCGAAGAAATGGGTCCCAAAGTATTGCTCAGCGAACCGGTGGGTGGTGATGTCGAGCCCATTGGCCTCTTCGACCAGTATTATATCAACCTGGCCGTTGCCAATTTCGGCGCGACGGGCCAAATCCAGGACGATGTCACCTTATTGGGATGGGCATACGAAGACCGTGAC
>JAFDDL010000482.1 GCA_019310865.1 Deltaproteobacteria bacterium
CGTTACTCCCCGGTTTGAGCCCAATGAATATTTAGAAAATATCGTAAAATACAAGGCCACCAGTATCGGCGGGGCACCTCAGCTCTTCGTTCCACTTTTGAACCGTCCGGATTTCGATTCATACGATTTTTCATCGCTTAAAACCCTATTCTCCGGAGCGGCACCCCTGGCCATGCCGATTCTCAAGAGAATGATGAGCGCCTTTGCCAGCCCGGTGATCGAGGCCTATGGATTGACAGAAGCCACCTTGTGCGTGTCATGCAATCCCTACAGTTCAGAAAAAATCAAACAAGGATCCGTGGGTCTGCCGGTGTTCGATACTGAAATAAAAATCGTAGGCCCTGATTCGGGCGAGAAGCTCCCCCCCGGTTCGGAGGGCGAACTATGTGTAAAGGGTCCCCAGGTGATGAAAGGATACTGGAATAAATCCGAGGAAACGGCTAAAATAATAAAGGATGGTTGGCTGCACACCGGAGATATCGCTTACGTGGATACGGATGGATATATTTTTATCACCGACCGACTCAAGGACATGATTATCTATAAGGGCTATAATGTATATCCAAGCGAATTGGAAAGTGTCATTTTTGAACACCCGGCCGTAGCCCAATGTGCTGTTGTCGGAAAGCCGGATATTGATGTCGGTGAGCAGCCGGTTGCTTTTGTTGAATTGAAAAAAGATGTTAAAGCAACCAAAGATGACATCATGGAGCACACCAACACGAAAATTGCAGCTTATAAAAAGATCAGGAATATCATTTTTACAGACCAGATTCCCATCAGTGCTGCAGGCAAGATTCTGAAACGTGAACTGAGAGAGAACATAATCGATTCTTAACGTGGACCTGGGCTTATCAGATACCCAATTGGGGCTTCTACTGGGGTTTGCCTTCGCACTGTTTTACGCTGCGTTTGGGATACTAATTGCGAGATAGGCGGACCGGGCTACCGGAAAGAATGTAATAATTTAGGAAAACTTAATTCTACAAGGAACGAATGCCCTGCCTTTTTATGGGGCATTTGGTTTCCAAACCAGGAGAATAGGCATGACGTGGATAGCGTGGTTAGATGGGAAACAGCGACTCAACCAGTGGAAGAAAAAGTCGGGGAATCAGTTTAAAACAGGTTATGTCGAGTTTGACAATGTCCGGATTTATTACGAAGAATACGGTACCGGTGACCCGCTGCTTCTCCTTCACGGTGGGGGAGGGGACTGCCGAAGCTGGATGTTCCAGATACCGGAGTTTGCCAAACACTTTCGGGTCATTGCGCCGGATACAAGGGCTCATGGGCGCTCTACCGACAATCTTGAAAAACCGTTGAGCTACTATCTGTTTGCCGAAGATTGGGTGAAACTTCTGGACCATCTCAATATAGAACGGACACATGTGGTGGGCTGGAGCGATGGCGGGTGCACGATTCTCGCCCTTGGTATCAATCACTCAGATCGGCTAAACAAGATTGTTCCTGGTGGTACCCCCTACCACACGGATAACTATCACCCTGGTATTCTTGATGCGAGTTTAGGGCCGGAGCAATGGGCAACGTCACCCACCATCAAACGAATGAAAAAATCCTACCAGGCCGTCGCTCCCAATCCAAATCAGTGGGAAACGTTTCTCAAGCGCCTGTTCGGGGACATGTTTTACCGGGAACCGAATTTTTCACTCGAAGCCATTTCGACCATTCAGTCCGAAATGCTGGTCATCATCGGAGAGAAGGAAGAATTTTTCCCTTTGCGCCACTCGGAAATCCTTACCCAATCGGTTCCCAACGGCGAGCTGCTGGTGATTCCGGGAGCAACCCATTGGGCCTTTATGGAAAAGCCGAAAATCTTCAACGAGGCGGTGATAAATTTTGTGAGAAAAGTTAAAAAATAACACAAACCAGTAAATATCAAGAAAGGATCATTACATGAATAAACTTTTTGAACGGCTTGGGGACATGGTCCTTAAGGGAGAGGCTAACTTGATCCAAGACGTAACCCAGATGGCTCTCGATAATGGACAATCCCCTAAAGATATTTTAGACAAGGGACTGCTGGCAGGTATGGGCGTGGTCGGTCAGCGCTTTAAGAAAGCGGATATGTTTATCCCGGAAGTATTACTGTCCGCTAAAACCATGCACAGCGCCATGGAGATCTTAAAACCCTTGCTGGCCGAAGGTGACAGTCATGGGGCCGGTACGGTGGTGATCGGAACGGTGAAGGGGGATCTTCATGACATTGGGAAAAATCTGGTGGCCATGATGCTGGAGGGCGCCGGATTCAAAGTTGTTGATATCGGCATCGACCAGCCTGCTGATGCTTTTGTAGAAGCAGTCAAAACCTACCAGCCGCATATCGTGGGAATGAGCGCATTGCTCACCACTACCATGCCGGTTATGGCGGACACCATTAAGTCCATAAAAGAGGCGGGCTTGAGGGATACTGTGAAAGTCATTGCCGGGGGTGCGCCAGTCACCCGAGAGTATGTGGCGCAGATTGGTGCTGACGGCTATGGCACCAATGCCGCCGATGCGGTTGAAATTGCCAAGCTGTTGGTCGGAGCCAAATAGCGTCGTTAAAAAACCAAAAACGGCATCACCCGCATAATTTAACATCGAGGAGCATTAACATGATTCAGTCATCAAAAACCGAACATACGTCCATTCAATTCAAAATTCTAAGCGATCACCAGATTTGGGAAATCAGGCAGGCCTCTTTTGAAATTCTCGAAAAAACCGGTGTCAAATTGACCCATCCCGAAGCCGTGTCACTGGTGAAGGCAGCTGGGGCATTTGTAGAAGGCGAGCGGGTCAGGCTTCCGCGTCACATCGTGGAAAAGGCGCTTTTCACAGCCCCAAAGGGTATTACCATCTACGACAGGGACGGCGTTCGGGCACTGGAGGTCGAGGGGCGAAAAACCTATTTCGGCTGCTCCACCGGCAGTCCCAACACCCTCGATCCATTAACTGGTGAAGTGAGGGGAACCCGGGTTGAAGATATCGAACAGGCGGCAAAGATCTGCGATGCACTTGAAAATATCGACTGGGTCATGCCCATGGGGTCGGCCATGGATATCGATCCGGATAAGGCCAGGGACATTTTCGATTTCGAGGCGATCGTGAATAATACAACGAAACCCATGGTGCTCCTGAGCTACAGTCAACGGGCCCTGGAGGCGGTTTATGATATGGCTGCGGTGGTTGCCGGTGGTATGGAAAAATTGCGGCAAAGACCCTTTATCCTATCCTATCCGGAACCGATTTCTCCCTTGGTGTTTCCGGATGAGGTGATTGCAAAAGTGCTCTTTGTCGCTGGCCTGGGGATGCCCCAGATTCCGGGTCCAACCTGTCAGATCGGTGCAACTTCGCCTGTGACCATCGCAGGTGCCGTGGCCCAGAATATCGCAGAGGGTCTGTTTACACTCGTGTTAACACAACTCAAGACACCCGGTGCGCCCTGCTTTCTGAGCGGAAATGTGGCTGGTTTTGACATGGCCACCGGTGGGATTACTGTGGGAGCGCCGGAATCCTCTCTTGGCATTTCAGTTCAGGCTGAAGTCGCTCAGAGTTTCGGATTGCCGACTTGGGGATTGGCAGGGGCAACGGACGCCAAACTACTGGATGCCCAGGCCGGAGCGGAATCAGCTTTTTCAATTCTATCCCAAGCACTTGCCGGGCTCAATATGATCCACGATGTCGGGTACCTGGACGGTTCCATGATCTGCTCACCGGACATGCTGGTCATGGGTAATGAACTAATCGGCATGGCCAAACGGTTTATCCGCGGGGT
>JAFDDL010000483.1 GCA_019310865.1 Deltaproteobacteria bacterium
CGAATCGATCGAAGCAACCGAATCGACCGAACCGACCGATCCGGACCCACTGGTGGATTTGGCTGAAACCGGGGATGTGGAAAGCCAGGAAGCCTTGATGGATCTGTATGAAGAGAGCTTCAAGCGCTTTGCGGAAGGTGAAGTGGTCACCGGTAAGATTATTAGCGTGGACAAGGACCATGTCCTGGTTGACATCGGTTATAAATCCGAGGGGCAGATAGCCATTCATGAATTCAAGGATGAGGAAGGCGAGATTCGCGCCGAGGTGGATGATTCCGTTGAAGTGATGGTGGAATGGTGGGACGATGAAGAAGAAGTCGTTGTGCTTTCAAAAGAAAAAGCCGTCAAGGTCAAGGTCTGGGAAGCAATCAAAGTAGCTTACGACGATGAAGGTATTGTGGAAGGCATCATTGTCAGTCGCGTCAAGGGCGGATTTTCGGTTGATATCGGTGTGAATGCATTTTTGCCGGGGTCCCAAGCTGATTTGCGACCGATTCGCAATATGGATGAAATGGTTGGAAAGACCTTTCAGTTCAAAATTCTGAAATACAACCGCAAACGCAGCAATATTGTTTTATCCCGGCGGGTTATTCTGGAACAAGAGCGAGAATCGGCCAGAAGCGCAACGCTTTCAAGCATCAGCGAAGGCAAGGTGGTCGAAGGTGTGGTGAAAAATATCACCGAATACGGTGTCTTTGTCGACCTGGGTGGCGTAGACGGTCTGCTGCATATCACGGACATTTCATGGGGCCGGGTCAAACATCCGTCCGAGATGTTTACGGTCGGCGATACGATTAATGTGAAAGTGCTCAGCCTTGATCTTGAAAGAGAGCGTGTTTCGCTGGGTATGAAACAGCTGACTCCGGATCCCTGGACCACCGCTATGGATACCTATCCCATTGGTTCACGGGTTACCGGCAGTGTGGTCAGCCTCACCGATTACGGCGCCTTTGTGGAGCTGGAAGAGGGGATCGAGGGGCTTATTCATGTTTCGGAGATGTCGTGGACCCGCAAGATCCGCCATCCTTCCAAGGTTCTCACCGTGGGGGAGGCGGCAGAGGCGGTGGTTTTGGACATCAAACCGGAAAATCGCCGGATTTCCCTTGGCATGAAGCAGGTGGTGCCCAATCCGTGGGATGTCATCAGCGAAAAATACCCCCTGGGAACCATCATTGAGGGCAAAATCAAGAACATCACCGATTTTGGACTCTTCATCGGAATTGATGAGGGCATCGACGGGCTGGTTCATATTTCGGATATTTCCTGGACCAAGCGCATCAAGCATCCCAATGAAGTGTATAAAAAAGGGGATATGGTGCAGGCCAAGGTCCTGGATATCGACAAGGGCAATGAGCGATTCTCCCTTGGCATCAAACAGTTGGCGGATGATCCCTGGAAATCCGTGGCCGCTCGATATGAGGCGGGCAAGGAGATCACGGGAACCGTTACCAATGTGACCGATTTTGGTGTATTCGTGGAACTGGAAGAGGGCATCGAAGGGCTCGTGCATGTATCTGAAATCAGCACCGAGAAGGTCAAGGATCCATCCGAGCAATTCAACGTCGGAGATGTGATTTCAGCGCGCGTGATGAACATCAACAGCGATGAGCGCCGAATTGGGCTTTCAATCAAACGACTCAGCATGGAAGATGATTCGACGATTTTGAGCGATTATGTCAATAACATGGCGCCTGCCACATCAACCTTCGGCGAGATTCTTCGCGAAAATTTAAAAGAAAAACTCACCGACAAATAAAATTGACGCGCCGGGGAGCCCATTGCGGTTCCCCGGCGCGTTTATGTGATTCACATGTTTTCCCGCAGACACCCTTACCTGTTTTTCCTGCTGATCATTTCGGCCGTGACTGCGTGCGCCATGATTGCCATATCCGTGATATTGGCCATTGGTTTGGGGGGAGTGGTCAATGTTTCGCGTTTTCAGTCCCTTGGCAAGGGTAATGTCGGCATCATTGAACTCACCGGCGTTATCGCGGACTCGAAACCCGTTATAAACCATATCAAGCAATTTCGAGAAAATGCCGCCATCAAGGCGATTGTGCTTCGCATCGACTCGCCCGGCGGGACCGTCGGATCTGCACAGGAAATCTATCGGGAAATTCGAAAAACCGTTACCACCAAAACCGTGGTGGCGTCTATGGGAACCGTGGCCGCCTCCGGTGGTTATTACGTGGCTGCCGGCGCCAACGAGATTATGGCCAATCCCGGTACCATCACCGGCTCCATCGGTGTGATCTTAGGGTATACCAATTTCAAGGAATTGTTTGACAAGATCGGGTTGACGCCGGTGGTAATCAAAAGCGGACCATACAAGGATCTGGGATCACCGGTCCGGCCGATGACCGATGCCGAGCGAAATATTCTCCAGACCTTCGTGGAACAAACGAGGGGTCAATTCGTCCGGGCAATCTCCACTGGCCGAAATATGCCGCTTGAAAAGGTCGACGCGCTGGCAGACGGTCGAATTTTCACCGGAGAGCAGGCCCTGGAAATGGGTCTCATCGACCGGTTGGGAAACCTCGAGGACGCCATCGAGTTTGCAGGACGAAAAGGTGGCATCGAGGGCAGGATCATTCCCGTATATGCCCGCGACAGACGTTTTGGCTTTCTGGAGCAGCTGATAGGCTCCGCCGCCCATTCTTTTATCAACAAGCTCATCAACGACGCATCCTTACCGGCCTACTTGATGGATCTTAGATAATGCCCATCCAGAAATAGGATAATTTTTTTCGAGTTCAAGGAAGGGAAAAATTTTAACCACAGGCATACATTGAGTATTCCGAGGATTAAAATTTTTGCCTAACACAGAAATCGGGAAAATTAGCCATTTCTGGATGGGCATTAGGTAAACTCACTGACGTCCCCTAGCCCTTCCCGGAACACCTCCGGCTCGTCATCTATCAGCGACACGATGCTCGAGGGGGTACCGGGTACCGGCCCACCGTCTATGACCGCATCGATCTGTTTACCCAGATAATCATCGATTAAAAATGGTTCGTTCAGCAGCGTCTGATCGGGTAGCGTCACACTTGTGGAAATGACGGGATTGCCCAGTGCCCGGATCAGTTCCATGCAGATCGGATGATTGGGGACCCGGATACCGGCGGTTTTCCGTTTGGTTAACATGATCTTGGGGACCAGCTTGGAACCGGATAGGATAAACGTGTAAGGACCCGGCAGGTGTCGTTTCATGGTTTTATATGCGTAATTGGTCACCTTTGCATATCGGCTGATGTTTTTCAGATCCGAACAGATGAAGCTGAAGGGTTTGTTTCGATCCCGCTGTTTGATCTGGTAGACCTTTTCAATGGCACGCTTGTCCATGATATCGCACCCGAGGCCGTAACAGGTATCCGTGGGAAAGGCGATAAGGCCGCCCGATTTCAACATCTCGGCCACTTTCGATATGAGCCGTGGCTGTGGATTTATTGGATTTATTTTTAATAGCATAATCGATTGTAAAACGGGCAACCATGGGCACCGTGGTTTTTTTTCAAGATTCCACAGGCCAACCGGCCCTGAAGAAATCTATATATTGTTCATCCGGTTATGGATGGCATTTATTAGTATAGCTGATCCGAAATTGTCAAGCTCCCTGAATTTAGGGGACGTTCCCAACTTTTAAACTTTTCGTCCCTAAAAAGATCGTGCAAGCGTTAATAAAGTTTAAAAGTTAGGAACGTCCCCCATTTCTCCCGTCCCCCATTTCTCCCTAAAAAGATCGTACAATCGTTAATAAAGTTTAAAAGTTGGG
>JAFDDL010000484.1 GCA_019310865.1 Deltaproteobacteria bacterium
CCGACCCACCGCAGGGCCTCGCCGATGATCTTGGCGAACTTGCGCGGCGTGGCCTGGGTCCAGGGGAGGAGCAGGCTCAGGCAGACGTACACGTTCGGATGTCCCACGGCGATCATATTCAGGTCGTCGCAATGCGGGTAGCCCATGTGAAAGGCATTGATCTTCAGACCGGGGAAATCACGGGCCACATCATCGAGCAGAATCGGCAGGGAATACTTGCTCTTGCCCGGCGGTACCCAGCAGAAACCGGTGTGAATGTCCAGCACGATATCTAGCTCTTCGGCCTTTTTATAAAAGGGCCATAAATCGGGGTCATTGATGTACGTGTCCTCGGGCGGATAGAATTTGAATATCTTGGCGCCCTTTTCCTTGACCCAGTAGTCCAATTCCCAAATAGTGTTTTTGACGCCCTTGTGTTTAATCGGCGAAATATTGGGCTGGTACATGAACCGGTCCGGGTTAGACTCGACCACCTCGGCCATTTCACCGTTGGAGCACCACCGGCTGGTGTACCCGGTGGTGTCCATCATGGATTCCGGCAGCAGGCAGGCAATGTCCACCCCGTACCTGTCCATTGCCCGGAGCAGGTTGGCCGGATCGGTGTTTTTGGTAATTTCCCATTCTTCGATCCGGGCTAATTCCTCCGGTGGTACCCCCGTTGTCATGGGACGCGTTAGGTTGTCGATGGCTTTCCACCACATCTGCACGCCGGGAAAATGGTTGACATGTTCCATGTTGCCGATCAGATGCGGTTCCGGATCGATCTTGAAATAGTCGTCTTTTTTAATTTCAGCCATCATGTGCCTCCTTTAACCAATTGAGCGTTCAAAGTTTTTCCAGAATTTTTTCTTAACGTCTTTGCGCAGGATTTTGCCTAATGGCGAGGTGGGCAGTTCGTCGAAAAACGCCACCGCCTTGGGACATTTGTATCCCGCCAGGCGCGCCTTACAGTGATCGATGAGTTCTTTTTCATCTACCGTCCGGTTCGGTTTGAGCACCACCGCGGCCTGGACCCGCTCTCCCCATTTCTCGTCCGGCGCAGACACCACCGTGGCCATGGCCACAGCCGGATGCTCGTACAATACGTCCTCGGTTTCCTTGGGGTACACATTCTCACCGCCGGTAACGATCATGTCGGCTTTACGGTCGGCCAGGAATAGGTACCCCTCCTCGTCCATGTAACCCATGTCCCCGGAATGGTACCAGCCATTGCGAATCGTCTTTGCGGTCAGCTCCGGATTTTTCCAATACCCCATCATCACGTGCTTGCCCTTGATGGCGACCTCGCCGATCCGGCCGGTCTCGACCGGCCGGCTGTTTTCATCAACCACCCGGACTTCGGCGCAGAGCGCGGGTCTTCCTGCGCTGGCCAGAAGCCTCGACTTGTCGCCCTCGAGCACGTGGTCTTCCGGCTCAAGGCCCGTAGCCCCAAGGGCCTCGGTCATACCGTAGCCCTGAAAGAAAATGTTCCCGAATTTCATGATGCACTGCTTGAGCATCTCCGGCGGAAAGGGGCTGCCGGCATAGGAGATGGATCGAAGACTGGAAAGATCATAGGCGTCCACGTCGGTGTTCTGCAGTATCCACATATAAATAGTCGGCACGGCGTTGATATGAGTGCATTTCTCATCTTGAATGAGCCGCAGGATCTCGTTCAGATCCGGTTTGCGGTGGATGACGGCTTTTCCGCCGATCATCAGCAGGCACATGGCCGGCCAGAAGGCCAGGTGAAAGAGAGGCAGAATGAGGCAGGTGGTGTCGGTCTTGTTAAATCCAAGGCCCAAATTTTGTGCGATAAGACTGGTCATGATATTACGGTGAGATATCATCACGCCTTTGGGCAGGCCCGTGGTGCCGCCGGTGTACATGAGAATGGCCATTTCGTCTTCATCCACGGCGACTTCCGGTTCCTGGGCGGAGGCACTCTTGAGCAGGTCCTCATAAAAATGGTACCCCTCGGCGGGATTATCGAGAGTAATCCAGTCTTTGATACCCGGCAGGCTGTCTTTCAGCCCCCAGGCCCGCGCTTCATAGCCGTCCGCGGCCAATAGGCAAACCGATTCGCTGTTGATCACGATGTGCTCGATCTCCGAATCGGACAGCCGGAAATTGAGCGGCGTGACGCTCATGCCCAGCTTGGCTGCCGCAAAATACACTTCGAGATATTTATGTGTATTTTCGGCCAGAATGGCGAGACGTTCACCTTTTTGGTATCCCATTTTTGTCAGGGCGTTGGCAAAACGATTAACCCTGTCGTTCAGTTCTCGGTATGTAAGTCGAACGTCTTCAAAAACGGTGGCTTCATGATTGGGAAACAACTGGGCGCTCTTTCGCGGTATATCACCTATGGTGTACATCTATCCGCCCCCTTTTTTTAGTGCCTTATGGTCTCTTTTTCCCCAATGATCGGCAAAATTGAAATAATTGTCTATGATATTTGATGCACAATGGTTGACTTTTTACGCACTCTCAGTTATGTTCAATTATATTAGAATATTCGAGCTCAATTAAAAAAAATATAAACCCGGCCCATACATCTCATACTGACCCGGATGTTGTATGAATAACTCAGCTTACTGTGGCTAAATATAATAAGTTGCCATATAATGGGTTGAAATGATATGACAAACAATCTAACGGTCTCGGTTGCATTACTTAGACCTGTTCTTCAATATGTTGCCGGCATGGGAATAAAAACTGAATCCCTTCTCGCCGGCACGGCAATTGATCCCGTATTATTAAATTCACCAGACACAAGATTATCTCTTGAAGAAATGGATCGTATCTATATTCAGGCAATGCGGCTTACAAAAGATGAAAACCTGGGTCTGCATATTGGTGAATGTTTTGCGTTTGGAAGTATGAGTATTGCCGGGCATATCATGAGAAATTGTCGAACGTTTGGCGAACAACTGAGAAAGGTAATCGAATACAACGAGATTGTCAGTGATGGTTTCAGGATGAATTACCATCGTGAAAAAAAAGGACTGGTAGTAGTTGAGTGCACAATAATGCATACTGCTGCCCCCCTGGTTAGACAGCACGTTGAAGCCATATTCAGCGCCGTCATGAAACTTTCTACAGATGCAGCGGGTAAAATCCCAAAACCGCTTGAAGTAAGATTCAAACATAAAAAACCTCGTGACATTACCGAGCATCGTCGCATTTTCCAGGCGCCTGTATTTTTTAACAGTTCGACAAATGCAATGGTCCATGAAGCCAGCTATTTCGATACCCCCGTCATACTACCGAATTCGGAACTTCTTTTTTTATTCGAGCGGCAGGCAAAACAAGTTTTGAGTGAAATACGTGCCGAGCAACGATTTACAAAAAAGGTAGGCCTCATACTTATCAGAAAGCTATCGGAAGAATCCCTTTCCATTGAGAGTGTTGCCGATGAACTCTGTATGAGTGTTCGAAACCTACAAAAAAAACTGGGAAAGGAAAACACGTCCTACCGGGAGATTATTAAGGAGACCCGCAAGCAACTTGCAGTTTTTCATTTAAAAAACAGAGAATTATCTATCGCAGAAATTGCTTATCTCTTGGGTTTTTCAGAGCCATGTGTTCTTCAGCGATCATTTAAGAAATGGACAGGTCTCACACCAAGTGAGTATCGAAGCACACAATTTACTACCCATTAGCTCCATGATTATCTATCCAGGGTTAAACAAGTGGTTACAGGACAAACCCGGTCATATAAGCAGGATGCCCCTAAACTTAAAATGACAACCACCCCGTAGAACTTATAAGCCCTCACGGTGTCTATTT
>JAFDDL010000485.1 GCA_019310865.1 Deltaproteobacteria bacterium
TTCTTAGTAATGACGATCAAGCCAATCCCCTCGATAGGGAACTGGCACTTCGCCAACCCCAACTGGCCGATGCCAAAGCCGCTCTATCAGCGGCAGAAGCGGATCTTGAGCGGGCACGTCTCGACCTGGATCGAACCACCGTCCGTGCACCGTTCAATTCAGCCATTTTAAGCAAAAAAATCGAACAAGGCTCCCTTGTCTCACCCCAGGAATCACTGGCGGAGCTGGTGTGTACCGATGAATACTGGGTGCGGGTTTCCATACCCATCGATCGGCTCAAATGGCTGTCTATTCCGACACATACCGGCCAACCCGGCTCACCGGCGACAATCCGATACGGAAAGAACAGCCATGAACGTCCGGGAAGGGTAATCCGGCTCCTGGTGGACATGGGTTCCGAAGGCCGTATGGCCCGGCTGTTGATTGCGGTTGAAGATCCATTAAATCTCAAATCGTCCCCAATGTGCCCGGTCCTTTTGATCGGCGAATATGTTCAGGTGGAAATCGGGGGAAGGCAAGTGGCAAACACGTTTCGGATCCCTCGGTCTGCATACCGGGATGAAAGCACCGTGTGGATCGTGGCAACCGATAACACACTTGAAATCCGAAATGTAACCCCTGTCTGGCGAGACGAGAACGCGATATTTCTTCAAAAAGGCCTTGGGGAAGGAGATCAGGTTATCGTCAGCGATCTTCCGATACCGATTCGGGGAATGCGCATTCGGGTGGCCAAATCCGGGGGACAGGCGGGCTGAGGGATATAACCAATGGATAACAAAAGCATTAAATCCGGCACAGGCCCCATCGGATGGATGGCGGGCAATTCCGTTGCCGCCAACCTGTTGATGCTCATTCTCCTTGTTGCCGGAATTATCTCGGGATTTCAGGCCCGGCAGGAATTGTTTCCGGAAGTCGAAATTCAATCGGTTTACGTCACGGTCCCCTATCCCGGGGCCAGCCCCGAGGAAGTGGAAACGGGGGTCATCCTGGCCATTGAAGAGGCGGTTCGAGGACTTGACCATGTTGAAGAAGTGACGGCCACCGCCCGGGAAGGTTTCGGGACGGTGACCGTTGCGCTGATGGCCGGTGAAAACCTCCAGCAACTGGCACAGGATGTCCGCAACGTCGTGGATCGAATCACGTCCTTCCCAAGTGAGATTGAAAGGCCACGGGTTACCGTCGTCGGCGTCAAACCGGAAGTTGTCACGTTGATCCTCTATGGCGATTACAGCGAACAGGCGCTGCGTCAAAGTGCGGAAAATATCCGCGATCAGCTGATGATGGCCCCGGACATTACCCAAGTGACGTTGACCGCCATCCGCCCCTATGAAATCAGCATTGAAGTCCCCCAGGAAAATTTGCGGGCACACGGTTTGACACTTCCCGGTATTGCGCAGCGAATCCGCAGCACCTCTTTGGATCAGCCTGCCGGCGGCATTCGAACCGACGGGGGCGAGGTACTGGTCAGAATGAAGGAACGCAGGTATACCGGCGGTGAATTTTCCCGTATTCCCATCATCACCACTGCAGACGGAACGGAAATCCTATTGCAGGATATCGCGGAAATCCGGGACGGATTTGCAGAAATTGCCGCTTCAGCCACATTTAACGGGAAACCGGCAATCATGATTAAGGTCTTTCGAACCGGCGACCAAACACCGATTACCGTGGCGGACGCCGTAACCGCGCAGCTGCCCGAAATACGCCGAAACCTGCCCCAAAGCCTTTCCCTGGACATATTGAATGATCTTTCAAAAATCTACCGGCACCGGATGAAACTGCTCAAGGAAAATGCCTATCTGGGCCTGGTGCTGGTATTTATCTGCCTGGCCGTTTTTTTAGAAGCCCGTCTGGCTTTCTGGGTCAGCCTCGGTATACCGATTTCATTTCTCGGATCCCTGATCATCATTCCATCGCTGGGTGTCAGTATCAATATGGTGTCAACGTTTGCGTTTATCGTTACGCTTGGAATCGTTGTGGACGACGCCATCATTGTCGGCGAGAATATATATCAAAAGCGCCATGAAGGCATGCCGTTTTTCAAGGCGGCCGTCGAGGGGGCGCAGGAGATCGCCCTGCCGGTCATCTTCAGTGTCATCACCAATATGGTCGCTTTCCTGCCCATGTATTTCGTACCGGGTTCTATCGGCATTATTTTCAAGCAAATCCCGTTGGTCGTCATCAGTGTTTTTATCATCTCCCTAGTGGAAAGTCTGCTGATTCTGCCGGCACATCTGGGACATCAGAAAAGAAGGCGGGCCCATCCGGTTTTGGCAAGCCTGCACGCATGGCAGCAAGGTTTCAGCCACTGGTTCACCCAGATGGTTCATCAACGTTATCGACCGTTTCTGGCAATTACCATTCGCTACCGGTACGGGGTTGTTTCATTAGGCTTTGCCGTGATGGCCTTCACCATTGCCCTGGTGGCAAGCGGAAAGATGGGAATGACGTTCATGCCGCAGAGCGAATCGGATACGGTTCTGGCCCAGGCAACGCTCCCGGTGAGTTCGGCGATCGAGAAAACAAAAACGGTCCGGGACACACTTGTAAGGGCCGCCCAGGCGGTTTCCGAAGATTACGCGGGAATGCACCTGGTGAAGGGAATTTATGCACAGACCGGAGGGCAAAGGGGTGAAAACGCCGCTCTGATCGTGGTTTTGCTTACGGATTCAGAGACAAGACCCCTCAGTACAGCTGAATTTACCCAAAAATGGCGAGATCAGGTGGGGGATCAAATGGCGGGGCTCGAGTCCCTCTCTTTTGAGGCGGGTTTCGGCGGACCCGGGGGCGCAGGCGGGGCGGATCTGACCGTCGAATTGGGCCACCGTAATCTAAATGCCCTGAGAGAGGCCGGCAGGCGCCTGGCTAAGGCGCTTGAAGGTTTCCCGGAGGCAAAAGATATCAATGACGGATATATTCCGGGCAAGCGACAATTCGACTTTCATGTCACCCCCGAAGGCAGGAGTGTCGGTCTTACCTCCGCGGATATCGCCGCTCAGGTCCGGGCTGCATTCTATGGTGCAGAGGCGCTGCGGCAACAACGCGACAGGAGTGAGGTCAAGGTTATGGTTCGCCTCCCCCGGGCAGAGCGGCGCTCGGAGTATCATCTGGAAGAGTTGATGTTGCGCGCACCGGACGGAACCGAAATACCGTTGGCACAGGCTGCCGCTTCGCAGGTGGGGCGTGCGTATACCGCCATTGAACGGCGAAACGGCCGGCGGACGATCCAGGTGACGGCCAAAGTGGCGCCGGTTGAACATACGGGCCGGATCATTCAAGCCATCTCTTCTGAAACACTGCCCGGCCTTGCTGCTGAATTTCAAGGCCTCAGCTATAGTTTCGAGGGCAAGCAGGCCGACATCAAAAAGGCACTAACCGGCCTGTCAAAGGGCCTGATCCTGGCGATCATGTGTATCTACACCCTTCTGGCCATCCCGTTTAGAAGTTACATCCAACCCCTGATCATCATGGTGGCGATCCCGTTCGGCATCGTTGGGGCTGTCCTGGGTCATCTGATCATGGGGTATAGTTTAAGCGTCATCAGTGTTTTCGGTCTGCTGGCCCTGTCAGGGGTCGTGGTAAATGATTCGCTGGTGCTCATAGAATTCTCCAACCGCAGGCGATTGGCCGGTCAGACGCCCGAGGAGGCTGTAACAGCGGCAAGCATCCATCGGTTCCGCCCGATTGTGCTCACGACCCTCACCACGTTCTGTGGTCTGGCCCCGATGATCTTTGAAACATCACCCGAAGCGCGCTTCATGAT
>JAFDDL010000034.1 GCA_019310865.1 Deltaproteobacteria bacterium
GATTGCCTTTCAAACGGCCTATCTCAAAACGCATTATCCAGTTGAGTTTATAGCAGCACTTTTGACCAGTGAGCTGAATAACTCCGATGCCGTGGTTAAATACATCACCGAATGTCGTAAACATCATATCGAGGTGCTGCCACCGGATATCAACGAAAGTGGCCTGGAATTTACGGTTAAAGACGGGAAGATTCGCTTTGGGCTCGTGGGCGTCAAGAATGTGGGTGAAGGGGCCATCGAATCGATCATCGGCGTCCGTGAAGGCAATGCCGGCGAGCCGGGCGGCGACTTCTCGTCCCTGTTTGATTTTTGTGAGCGTGTTGACCTGAGAAAGGTAAACAAACGGGTTCTGGAAGGCTTGATCAAGTGCGGGGCCCTGGACACCACCGGTGCGAAACGAAGCCGGATGACCGCTGCGCTGGAAGATGCCCTCGAATATGGCCAGCGTGTTCAAAAGGAACAATCCGATCCGCAGATGGGGCTGTTCGATATGGGCGGCGGCAAAGGCGCTCCCATTAACCAGCCGCAGCTGCCCAATATCCAAGAGTGGGACGACCGATTGCGGTTGGCCAACGAAAAAGAATCCCTTGGTTTTTATGTCTCCGGACACCCGTTGGGTCGGTTTGAGAGCGCCATCGATAAATTTGCCAATGCCGATACCGAGTCGATTCATGAGCTTGCCGACGGTGCGGCGGTTCGACTGGGAGGCCTGGTGGCGGCCATAAAGGTGATTCGTACCAAAAAAGGCGACCTCATGGCCTTTGTCACCCTGGAAGATCTTCACGGCGGTGTGGAAGTGGTTGTCTTTTCATCCACCTATGCCCAGGCAGCCGACCTGTTGGTGGAAGACAATGCCGTTTTCATTCAGGGCCAGATTCAAAAGGATGAAAACACCGTCAAGATCATCGCCGATCAGGTGGTAACCATGGATCAGGCCGAAGAGACCTGGACGGCAACGGTTCACATCAAGCTGGACATCAACAAGACGGACCGGGATCTGCTGATTGAGCTGCGAGAGGTACTTGAAAACCATACCGGCGGGTGCCAGGCCTTTATTTGTCTGGCGGATTCGGATCGATCGGAGGTACTGATTCAACTTGCCGGATCGCTTCGGCTCCAGGCCGGGCAGGACCTTCGGCAGGATATCAAACGACTGGTTGGCTATGATGCAGTGGATACGATTTGCGCGGTGGCAAAAACCCCGGTAAACGGAAACGGGCGGGAACGGTATCGAAAGGGACGAAATGGAAATGCGAGATGATGCAATACCGGTTTATGCAGTGCTTCTGGCCGGTGGGTCGGGTACACGGCTGTGGCCCGTTTCCCGGGAACTGTTCCCCAAACAGCTGGTGAACTTTTTCGGCAATCAATCACTACTTCAGCACACGGTGGAACGGCTTTCGCCGCTGATTGATTCGGATTGCTTTCGAATTGTATGCGGCCAGGAGCATTACTACGAAGTCGAGCGGCACATGGCCAATATCGGTTTGCCGCCTGCGGGTATGATATTAGCGGAACCCTGCGGCAGGAATACGGCGCCGGCGATTTTGCTTGCACTGCTCGATATTATGCAAAAGGTCGGCGATGCGGTTATCTGCATATTTCCGGCCGACCATGTCATTAAGGATAATGCCGGGTTTCACGATAAGCTTCGATCGGCCGTTTGCCTCGCTCAACAAGGCTTCGTGGTGACCTTCGGGATTCGGGCCGATTATCCGGAAACCGGATACGGTTACATAGAAGGCGGTGATGCGGTGCAGGACAGCGCCCTTCGCATTGCCCGGTTTGTCGAAAAACCGGACCGCAAGACCGCCGAAGGATATCTTGCTGCGGGCAATTATTTTTGGAACAGCGGAATGTTCGCCTTTAAGGCATCGGTGATGCGATCGGAATTCGAAACGCACCAGCCGGCGCTGATACAGGCATTGGAGCGACTGATAGCCGAACCCGGTGGCCTGACGGCGGACGGGTACGGTGAACTGACCAATATTTCCATCGATTACGCCATTATGGAAAATACGGATAAAGGCGTCGTGTTGCCTTCCGGTTTCGGGTGGAGCGATATCGGAACGTGGAAATCGTTGTTTGATTTTCTTCCCAAGGACGAGAACAACAACGTGCTGGACGGTGATGTGATTGCTGAAAACACCCGTAACTCCTTTATCATGGGATACCACCGCCTTGTGGCTGTCAATGCGCTGGACAATTTGGTGGTGATCGACACACCGGACTCGGTGTTTGTGTCCGACATCGGTGCAAGCCGCGATGTGAAGACCATTGTGGGACAACTGAAAAGAATCGGTCGGGAAGAGTATCACCATCATCGGATGGTACATCATAAATGGGGGGCGGTAACCTTGCTGGCCAAAGGGGCCACCCATGACGTGGAACAGCGCATCGTTTACCCGAGTCGGTCCTGCGGCATCGAATCCGCGAACGCTGCCGGCGTTTGCAATCTGACCGTGGTCGAAGGCGATGCAAGTATAACCACCACTCAGGGTCATCGGAAATTAAGCGCCGGTGAATCTATGACCATCAAAGACGAAGACGGTGTGCGTGTGGAAAATATTGGAAAAACCGATCTTCAGATTATCCTCACCCGAATTTCGGACATCAATACAGGAGAAATAACCTGACATGAACGTACCGCTGCTCGATCTCAGTCAACAGTATCAGACTATTAAAGAAGAAGTTCTGTCCGTGACAGCCGAAATATTTGAATCCCAGCGTTTTATCCTCGGACAACAGGTTGTGTCCCTTGAAGAAAAGATCGCCGCCTACTGCGGTGTTAAAGACGCGGTTGGGGTTTCTTCCGGAACGGACGCCCTGCTCATTGCGCTCATGGCGGCAGATGTGGGCAGCGGTGACCTGGTGATTACAAGCCCCTACTCATTTTTTGCAACCGCCGGCACCGTTGTTCGAGCCGGCGCCAGGCCGGTTTTTGCAGACATTGATCCGGAAACCTACAATATCACTCGGCAGAGCATTGAGTCGTCCTTTGAAAAACTGTCGCCTGAAGATAAGAAACGGGTCAAGGCAATCATACCGGTTCATCTATATGGTCAATGCGCTCAGATGGACCCGATTCTCGAATTCGCCCAATCGCTTGGCCTGGTGGTCATTGAAGATGCAGCCCAGGCCATCGGCGCCCAATACAAAGGCGCCCGGGCTGGGGCCATGGGTGATTATGGCTGCTTTTCGTTCTACCCGACCAAAAATCTGGGCGCTTTCGGCGACGGTGGCATGGTGACCGTTAACGATTCGAAATTATCCGAGAAGTTAAAGCATCTTCGGGATCATGGTTCACATCCCAAATACTATCACCAGATCGTGGGGGGCAATTTTAGACTTGACGCGATACAGGCCGCCGTTGTGCAGATCAAGCTCAAGTACCTGGATGACTGGACCCGCTCCCGACAGGAAAATGCCCATAAATATCGGCAGTTTTTCGAACAAGCCGGGTTGTCCGGGCGCGTTGGATTGCCCATTGAACGGGAAGAGCGGCATATATACAATCAGTTTATCATACGCGTTGACGACTCGCATCGGGATTCGCTGTGCGAATTTTTATCGGAAGCCCAAATCGGTACGGAAATTTATTATCCGCTACCACTTCATCTTCAGAAATGCTTCTCGAACCTCGGCTGCATCAAGGGGGATTTTCCGGAATCGGAATCCGCCGCCCGGCAAACGCTTGCGCTGCCCGTCTACCCGGAACTGGCCGAAGACCAGCTGGCCTACGTTGTCGAAAAAATAAAAGCGTTTTATTCTTAAATAGTGTCCATTCAGAATTGGTAGCTTACGGTTCAGGGCAAGGCCGCAGCATTTTTTCAACCGCAAGCATAGTAAGCCTATCGGAGTCTTCGCTTACCTCTGAGGATTGAAAAAATGCTCGAACGCCGCCCTGGGACGTAGGAAAGCGAGTTTGCGAGACTCCGGGATGCCAGTCATGGATGGGCACTGCTAAACGCTTCGGCAGCTTCTTGGTAAAGCAAGTCCGCCATCCCGGTGTAGCGCGGAGAGAAGTGAAACAGGGTGTATTGCTTTACCTTTGCCTCTTTGGCGATGTGTCCGGCAATTCTTGCGGTCAAATGCCGTTTTTCATGCGCAATGGCGCGGTCTGCATCCAGAAATGAGGCTTCAATATATAGATGATCCGCCCCCATTGAAAAGGGGATTATCTTTTCGAGATTCTTCAGATGACCGGCGACGTCGGCAATATAAACGATTTCCTGCCCCGGGGTGATTTGGGCGATTTCATCGGACAGAGCCCCCAATTTGAATACCCGATCTGTTTCGGTCTCGTTGGCGTGCCGGGCAATAAAATCGCTTTCCAGGTCCTGACCGTTATAGAGCGCCTGCTTGAAGTCACGAATCCATGGCCCCACCGTTAACCCAAGCGGTGCCAGTGCCTGCTTGCGTATGTTGATATGAAACCGTTCCTTGAGCCGGAACGCCAGGCAGCCGATTTTATGATCCAGAATCACCGTTTCGATCTTCAAAATGGGCTCTTCGTGTATTGTGGGGGTAAAGGGCTCTCGCCGCGGCGGATTTCGCGCAATAAATCGATCCGCGCACTCGTATACCTGTATCAGCCGGCAGTCCGGTCTGGCCTCAACGGCGCAAATGGACAATCGGTTGGTATAATGGTCCACAAGATTCCATGTGTAGCCGGACAGCTTTCCCTCGATCTTTTCCAGAAAACCCTCGGGCCCGAAAAGCGATAGCCGCCGTTCCCGGCCCAGCATCACTCGAAGCAGATGATCAAAACCGATAAAATGGTCCATATGGGTATGGGTGACAAAGACATGGGTGATTTTCAGGATATCGCGGGTCGAAAGCGTGACAATATCACCGAGGTCAAATAGGATGGCGCGGTTTTCAAAGAGGAACTGTACGAACAGCGCCGGATCGTGAAAGGGGTCGTTGACGAGCTTTGGGTGAAACGTCGGGCGCATCAGGCCGGGATATATTTGCTGACTTGCTTATGGATACAATAGTATATTTCTTCATCGGATCCAAAAATATCGATAACATCCTTATGGTTGATGACGGTTTCCAGTACGAATGCCGTAATGTATAAACTGACGATGTTCGCATTGTTGATCAGGTGCCGGATTGGGGCGATGGAATAATCAACATCGAAATCTTCGGCCCGTCCAAGGACCTCTATGCACGATTGCAGCTGATCTTGCAATGACGTTTTATTGGTTGTTTCAACGAGTTTGTTTTCCACAAGCTTCATGGAAATTGAATTGGCAAGCGGTTCCACACAGTCCCGGGTGGCGTCGATTGAACGTCGTCTGGCGAACTCCTTGGATGATTCGATCTTGGATAAAATGCTTGCCTCCCGCGTGCTGGGCCGAAAGACTTTTGCCATAGTTGTGCCTTTCTATTTTTTTAACAGCATAAAAGAACAGTGTACATTCACATCAAACGCAACATTTAGCGGCAATGCGTTCGAAATGCAAGGGGAAAAAACAAATTATCCAAAACGGTGCTTAATGGACTGGACGATTCGCTCGGCCGTCTTGCCGTCCCACAACTCAGGTGGGTGTCTTTTCTCGGTTGCACCGGACATTGCGGAAGTAACAGCGGTTTCCAATGCCTCAATTTTGCACAGTTTATTGGTGCCTTTTTCAATGGTAATCGGTCTCTCCGTATTGGGACGCAACGTGAGGCAGGGGATTCCCAGATAGGTGGTTTCTTCCTGAAGGCCCCCGGAATCGGTGATGACCAGGCCGGCGTGAAACACCAGGTTCATAAACCGTATGTAGTTCAGCGGGGGCATCATCAATAATTTCGATTCGGCTTGGAGCGTTGCCATGAGATTGTTTTTTTCAAGATTGTTTCGAGTTCGCGGATGCACCGGAAATACGAGGGGAAACCGACGGGACACGTTAATAAGCGCTTCACACAGGCTCTTGAGGGTATCGGGCGGATCCACATTTGCCGGCCGGTGAAGGGTGACCAGGCCGTAATTGCCCGGTTCAAGGTTCAACTCCTTGTGGTATGCGTCCGCTTCAATGGGTTCCCTGAGCATTTCAAGGGAATCGATCATGATATTGCCGACGCGCTCAATTTTTTCTTGGGAAACGCCTTCACGGAGTAAATGGGCATCGCCGTCCGGTGACGGCGTCCATAAAAGATCAGCGAGGGTGTCGGTAACGAGCCGATTGATTTCTTCGGGCATGGTTCGATCAAACGAACGAAGACCTGCTTCAAGATGCGCCAGGGGTATCAGCAATTTGGCGGCAACCAGGGACACGGCGACCGTTGAATTAACATCACCGACCACAACGATCAGATCCGGTTGTTTCTCCAAGGCCGCCTTTTCGTAAGCGATCATGACCTGGCCCGTTTGCTCGGCATGCGTGCCGCTGCCCACGCCCAAGTGGATATCCGGCGGCGGCAGGCGCAGGTCCGTAAAGAACGCATCCGACATGTTCAGATCATAATGTTGACCGGTATGCACCAGCAGGGGGTGCGCCCAGTCTTTTTCCTTCAGGGCATGATACAGTGGGGCGATTTTCATGAAGTTGGGACGAGCGGCAGCTATCAGATGGATGATCATTATCGTGCTCCTATTTTTTTATATTCCGAAAAACTGTTTGATCCGGTTGATGAGTGTTTGGGAACCGCCGGCATCATCGGCCGAGTCTTTGATGATGATACCCTTATCTTTCTGTCTATCGAACATGACCTGCCCGATTTGTTCCGAAATATGCGGATTGGAGATCATCACTGTAGAAAACACGTCCTTGTCGATGACAACCAACGATGTATCTTCAACTGCCCGGATGGTGGCGGTCCGCTCATATCCCGTGAGCAGGCTGATTTCGCCGAAAAAATCACCCCGGCGCATGGTGGACAGCAGTTTCAACTGCTTGCTCTCATCAACCTTCATGGCTTCACAGGCCCCCGAACGAATGATGTACATCGAATCGCCGGAATCGCCTTCTTCAACGATGAGTTCCTCATTTCCATAAACCTCGATGCCGACTCGGCCGGCCAGGTCGGATATCTCGGTGTCCGACAATGGGGCCAAGATCGGTACGTTGGCAAGCATCTGTTCGATCTCGGATCGCAGGGCCTCATTTTGCTCCTTTGCAAATTTCCGCTCGATGTGTCCATGAAAAACATCCCGAATGGGGAAGGGGATGCGAATATCGTTTCTTCTGAGTGCATACCAGAGTTGTCGATTGATATCGGCATTGATCTGGGGTTCCTGAGCATAGTTCTTATGCCAGTAGCGTATTTCGTAAGTAATGGCGAAATCACCGAATTCGTTGAGCCGAATATTCGGCCGGGGTCGTTTCAATACCCGGGGATGCTGACGGAGCACATCCTTTAATACCGCCGCGACCTTATTGGGCGGGGCGCCATATTCCACACCGATGTAAATTCGGGCGATTTTCTTCCGTGTCGGTTTGGAATAGTTGCGAAATGTGCTTGATGCCAAAACGGCATTGGGGATGTAAACCAGAACCTGTTCACGGGTGAGCACCTGGGTTGATTTCCATGAAATACCGACCACGCGCCCCTCATGATCGTCAAAGCGAATCCAATCTCCGATGCTGAAGGGATTCTCGGCCTGTATGATCAAGCCCGAAAAAAAATTGCTCAAGGTCGTCTGGGCCGCCAGACCAATTACGACGGTCAATACGGCGGATGTGGTCAGGAGACTGGCCAGATTAACGTTGCTTCGAAACCGCAAGACAATCAGCAGCAGAATGGCGAAGCTGATAAACAATATAAAATCACGGGTGATTTTCGGCAGGCTGCCTTTGCCGTCCCTTAGCTGGGGAGGAATTTCAAACACAAGCCAGAAAACCACGCGCGCCAAGGCCCAGGCAAGAAATAATTCAGAGGCGATCCGGAAATACCGGGGCCATTCACCGGACCATGGGAATTGATACAGAAATTGAGAGATGAGGCCGAACAGAAAGTAGCCCACCAGAAAAAATAATGGAATTGCCGGCAGCATTTTGGAATTTTTTGCCGCAACCAGGTAGCCGGCAACCAGAATGGCACCCAGCAACATGATCCAAGAAAAAGTGACCGTTTCCATATTCCCGCGACCTCCTCTATCAGAAAACAAAACCCGGCAACCGTGTGATACACGTCGACGTTTCGAGGTTGATTGTAAGATTTTACATTAATACGTGCCATATCGGTCTGTCAATGCGAGTTGCGGTTTTTTCCGAGCCCCTATATCTGCTCGATTGACTGGTTATTATATGTATGATATCAATTCATAAACTCGGTTTGTTTTTTAAATTGGGCGCTTATGTGCGAACCCGAATCACCCGATTGTGCTTATTGCCTTTGAATCTGAAACGAGAGCGGAATGAGTGATGGCCAACAAGATCATACCGAAGAACCTGTTTGGATATCGAGGCCCTGAAAGACGCGAGGGTGACGAACGACGCAAGAGCTTGCAGCCCATCACCACTGCGGATCTGCGCAGTGGGAAAGACCGGCGCGATAGGAGGCGGCTGCCCATATTCGCCAAACTGTCGATCCTGTCTGCATTGCAGATGTTACTGGTGGTTTCCATTATCAGCCTGACAATGCTGGCAAAGCAAAAGCAACAATACATCGATCAACTCATTGATTTCGGTGTCGATATTGTGAAGATTGCCGCCCACAATTCCCCGGATAAGCTGCTCAGCGAAGAGGAAGTGTCTTTATTCCAATTGGTTAAGGATATATCGGAAAACGAGCAGGTCCGATTTGCCATGATTGTTGATACCCGCAAGCGAATCGTGGCCCATAGCCAATTCGAACGGGTTAATACGACCTACTCCCCCCCGGAAAACCTGGAATTGATCGACGAAAGAGATGAAACGACGATCAGTAGCTTTACGGACGGTGGGGAGCCCTTGCTGCATTTCAGGCAACCGATTACCTATCAAAAACTGCAGGTTGGTATAGTGGTATTGGCCCTGACCCAGCAGACCCTATTTGACACAATCCGCGAAGCAACTATCTTTATTTTGGTGTTAACGGTTGTCATCCTCGCGATTGGATTGGCAACCAGCGTGTTTGTGAGCTTGTACTTTTCCCGGCCGATTGTTGAATTAAAAAAGAGCGCCCAGGTGCTTGGCAGGGGTAATTTTTCATATCGGCTGAACATCAACCGTAACGATGAACTTGGGGATTTGGGAAAGGCCTTCAATCAGATGGCCGCAGGCCTGGGTGAGCGCGAGTTGATTCGTGAAACCTTTGGTAAATATGTTTCGCCGGAGATACGCGACCGGATTCTCTCCGGTGACATACCCTTAAACGGCGAGCGGCGCGAAGCGACCCTGCTTTTTTCAGATCTACGGGGGTTTACGGCCTATGTGGAAAAAAATGAGCCCGAGGAAGTCATCCAGAGCATGCGAGCCTATTTCAGCGTCATGGAAGCGGCCATCAAGAAACATGGCGGCCTGGTGCTCCAGTATGTCGGCGATGAAATTGAAGCGGTTTTCGGGATTCCCATCACCGTGGGTGACCATGCTGAAAGGGCCATGCTGGCGGCCCTGGACATGCGCCAGGCGTTGATCGATCTGAACCGAGAACGCGCCGCGTCCGATTTGCCGCCGTTTAAGCACGGTATTGGAATCTATACCGGCAAGGTCCTTGCCGGCAATACGGGCAGTGACGAGCGCCTGTCGTATACCCTGATCGGAAATACCGTCAATCTGGCATCACGCATTCAGGGTATGACCAAAGAGATTGGATGGGACATTCTCGCTCACGAAAGCACCCTTGAGCGAACTACCCGTCCCTTCAACGTTGTTAAGGAAGACCAGCACAAGGTCAAAGGATATTCCAAATCGATCATCGTTTACCGGCTGATCGGGGATTAGGATCGGGAACGAAATAAATTGGACGAAGATTGCGAAGGATTTAGGTTCGTATTCAAGGCGCGTTAAAGGTTGCATACTATACGTATGTGGGCTTTAACGCAACGCCGAAGACGGACCTAAAGACGAGCAATATCGTTCAAGTTATTTGGTTCACGATCCTTACAATTTAAGGAGACCGGCGATGCAAAAGAATCGACTTTCACTACGGCCGGGTGCTGTATGTGTCATGGGGCTGTTCATGCTCGTTGCCCTGGTGACGATCGTCCCCCAGGTTATGGGCGCAGGTTCGGCGGGGGATACTATTTCCTATCGTTCGGCCGATTATGTGATCCACCGGCTTCAAGAAGGTGAAACTTACGCCTTGCTGGCCCAATGGTACCTGGGCAATTCCAATGAAGCCTGGCGTATAGCCGCGGCCAATGAGGGTAAACCGCTTCTGAATAACCGGTATGTGGTCATTCCCTTAAAGCAGATCAATCTGGGCGGTCTGACAGCGGAAGGGTACCAGACCATACCGATTCTATGTTACCACCGGTTCGGAAAATCCTGCCGGTCGGTGTTGTGTATGCCCGCTGACGTGTTTGACCGTCAATTGCAATACCTAAAGGATCAGGGGTTTCAGTCCATATCGCTATCCATGCTGCATGATTTCATTAAATTCAAACGCGACTTGCCGCCCAAATCGGTTATCATCACCATCGATGACGGCTACCGATCCGCGTTCGACATTGCATACCCCATTTTAAAAAAACACGGATTTACAGCCACATATTTCGTCTATACGGACTTTGTCAGTGCGACGCGAAGCGCCATGAATTGGGATCAACTGCGCCGGATCAAGGCCGATGGCTTTGAGATCGGGTCCCACACACTGACCCATGCGGATCTGACAAAACCCAAACCCGGTGAAAACCGCAATGCCTATCTGAAGCGCATCAAACATGAGCTGGCGCAATCCAAAACGATTATCGATGAGAAACTCAAGCAGGATACCCGTTTCATTGCCTGGCCTTTTGGTAATTCCAATCCGGGCGTGGAAAAGCTCAGCGAAGATGTCGGCTATGCATTTGGTCTTTCGGTCAGGCGGGGCAGCAATGCGGTTTTCACCGATCCGCTTGCCTTGAATCGAGACCAGGTTTTAAGCCGGAAAATAGAAAAATTCGCCACCAGACTCAAATCTTTTAAGGAATCCGAATTGAGGTAACTTGAACATGAAGTCATACACGGTTGTTTTGATTCTCGTTGGGATGATGTGGATGACGGGCTGTGCGACGACAACGCCGCGACGGGTTAGCCAGAAAACCCTTGATAAGGAGGCCGTCCAATTATATGCCGGCTTTATCCAGTCCGCCAAAAGCCATGCCGAAAGCAACAACTACCGAGAAGCGCTGGAATCTTATAAGCTGGCGTTGACCGTAAAGCCCAACGACAACGCCGCTCTGGAGGGCCGTCGTCAGATGGAGAATATGGCCGCGCGTAAAGCGCAGGAATATTATCAGCAGGGACTTCGGTTAAACAAACAGGGCAAGTATGCATCGAGTCGCGAACGGTTCATGGCCGCATTGCGCCTGAAGCCCGACTACGGCGATGCGCTGGAAATGCTGACCCGCCGGCAGCGGATTCAAGTGACCGATTATGTGGCGCACACCATTGCGCCGGGGGAAAACCTGAGCATCGTGGCCAAGAAATACTACGGTGATTACAAGCAGTTTAAAGCCATCGCCGAGTTCAACGAACTCAAGGATGCAACCCAGATTCGGGTCGGCCAAATGGTAAAAGTACCGCGGGTTGACACCTTGCCGTTTAACGCTGATCCATCCATAATCGTGTCGGCCTGGTCCCCCGAGGAGACGGATTCCGAAGCGACCGACGAGATGGTCGATCAGGTCGCCATTTACCGGGATCAGGGCATGGCGCTTTTCAAAGAGGCGCGCTACGAAGAGGCGGCCTATGAGTTTAATAAGGTGATCAGCAGCATACCCGATGATACCGGTGCAAAACAATACCTGTCACGCTCCTATTTTCGTATGGGGGAATCGGTTTTCCAGAAGCAGCAATACATGCCCGCAAAACAGCTTTTTCAACAGGCGCTGACCCAGGATCCCAATTGTCCGAAATGCAGTAAATTCATCGACAAATGTGAGACAAAATTCATAGCGGTTCACTACAACAAGGGGGTCACCTTTTTTGAACAGGAGCAGCCCAAGGATGCCATTACCGAGTGGCGAAAAGTAGAAGCGATTAATCCTGGTTACAAGCAGGTGACCGCCTTAATTCGGAAAGCGGAGACCATTTTAAAAAATCTCGATGCAATTTTGAAGATGGGCGGCCGTAATTAACGCCTCTACAATGAGCCGGTTCAGGTTATTTCCCAGATGATCTTTTCCAGCACCCTGTTTCTGTTTGCGTTTCTTCCGGCGGTACTGGTCTGCTATTATGGCCAAAAAATACTGTCACCGGTCGGACTGCGAAACGCAATACTTCTTTTTTTCAGCTACCTTTTTTATCTGCATGGCGCGACCGATTTCCTTCTGGTCCTGATTGTTTCCACCTTACTAGACTTTATTCTGGGTCTATTCATGGTGCGCCATGCCTATTTTAAACGGCTGTGGCTGCTTTTCTCGCTGGTTTTGAACCTGGGCCTTCTGGTTTACTTCAAGTATGCGAATTTTTTTGTAACGGAACTCAATGCGATCTTCCCGCATGTGAGCTTATCCGCCATCCATTGGGAGCATGTGCTGCTTCCCATCGGGATTTCTTTTTTCACGTTCCAGAAACTCAGCTATATCATCGATGTCTACCGCGGCAAGAGCCGCCCGGCGTCAAACATGATCGACTTCGCACTTTACATCGCCATGTTTCCCCAACTGATTGCCGGCCCCATTGTCCGTTTCGGGCAAATCCGAGATCAACTGAAAATCAGACGCGAGTCGTGGAATGCCTGTTTTCATGGCATTCTGCGGTTTTGCTGGGGGCTGGGCAAGAAGGTGATGATTGCCGATTCCTGCGGCCGGATTGCGGATGTGGTTTTCAGTATGCCGGTTTCCCTGCTGGATACCAAAACGGCCTGGCTCGGCGCAATCGCATACGCCCTGGAGATCTATTTTGACTTTTCAGCCTACTCGGATATGGCCATCGGGCTTGGATTGCTGTTTGGTTTCAGGTTGCCTGAAAACTTCCAGCGACCCTATTCAGCCATCAGTATTCGGGATTTTTGGCGCCGCTGGCACATGACCCTGGGCCAATGGTTCCGGGATTATCTCTATATTCCACTTGGGGGCAATCGCGGCGGAATCGTGAGGACCTGCATGAACCTGTCGATTGTCTGCGTTCTTTGCGGATTGTGGCATGGTGCCGGTTGGACCTTCGCGTTATGGGGGATTTATCACGGCGGTTTTATGGTGATTGAGCGGTTGGGTGGCCTGCGGGATCGCTCGCCTGGAAAATACATTGTCCTGCGTCGCGGCGCAACCTTATTGATCGTTATCATCGGATGGGTGCTCTTTCGCTCCGAAACCCTTACGGGTGCCTTGGGTTATCTGGGGGCCATGGCAACCCTCACCGATCTACCCATGACCTACGAATTGAAAAGCGTACTGAATCATCGCAACCTGTTTTTCATGGCAATGGCGCTGCCTGTATTCTTTCTGCCGGGCGATTTTTCGCTGCTGCAACGCTTCACGCGCACAAACGATCGGGTGCTGCAATTTTCGGGTATCGTATTCATCCTGATATTGCTGCCGTATTGTGTCGGGTTGATGCTGGGCGATGTGGAGAGTTCGTTTATATATTATCGGTTTTAGAAGATGAAAAAACTACTCTGCCTGATATTTTTCTGCATAATCATTTCACCATTCGTTATGTGGATCGGTGGCCTCGATGTGGAGACACCCATTAAGCGTATGGAACTCCAACCCCCCCCCCTTCAAGGACGCGCCTTGTTTGATAAGGCCTATCACCGGGCGGTGAATCGCTATTTTACCGACAACTTCCCGTTTCGAAGTCTGCTGAGATATGTTTCAAACCTTGCAGACTACCGGATTTTTTCAACCTCCAATGCAAAACAGGTTTATGTGGGCGCAGACGGCTGGCTCTATCCGGAAAAATCGATCAAACGGCTCTATAACTACACGGATTACGATCCGGCCGACATTGAGCGATTGGTGCTGACCCTCTGCGCGCTGGAACGTATCGTCACTGCCACCGGCCGCCGATTCTATTTTGTTATGGTGCCTGAAAAGGCAAGCATTTATCCTGAGTTTACGGGAATCGATCCGAGCGTTGCCTCACGAAACCCCAGTTCATGCGAGCGGTTATGCCAATATGCGAAGATATATGGCTTAGAGAGCCTTCTGCGGGCGGATCGGCCGCTTCTGGCCGCAAAGGGAGATGCCGGGCTGCTTTATGATAAGACGGCCACCCATTGGAATGCGATGGGCGCAAAGGTTGCAGCCGAATTTATCCAAAGCCGCGTTTTTCAATCGGAGCCTCGCTTTGTTGGGATTTACCAGGACCAACGATGATGTGCCGGTGCGATATTTTCTGGGACCGACCCGGATGAATCTGCCAATTGGAATCGGTTACGGCGATTCGTTCATGGACAATCTATCTGTCTATCTGGCCCGGAATCACAGGCGCCTTGACGTCATACGAACCGGGCATATTCCGTCTCGGAAGCACGGTGAAGACCTGCGCAAATCCGATATCATATGGATTGAACGTTCGGAATCGGACTTGATCGGTCTTGATATCGATATCGATACGATTTATTCCCTATTTGAGCCGGAGGCCGAAATACCGGACCGGATCCCCGTGGATCTGGGTGCCTTGGATCCCGTAAAGGGCATCTCGATGCAACGCGGGGCCGGCAGCGTCACAGTAAAATCCATGGGTGCACATTCGTTTTTCGAGCTTCCCCTGTCGGCTGCTTCTGAATCGGCTTCTTCTGAAAAGGATGTATTTCGTGTGCTGCACCTGACCGTAACGGCGCTCTATGCGGATTTTATGACGGTTCAATACACATCGGATCACCCCATAACATTGAAGCGGCCATTAAAGCCCGGCCCCAATGATCTTTATTTGCCACTGCCGAGTTCCCGAAGTTTGACCGTGAAAATTTTCCCCGGTTCCCGGGCCGGTGTGCTCACGGTGCATTCCGCAGAGATCATGGTCTTTTACGATGGATACGGGAAGCAGGAGATACCGGAACAAACCGGCTTGCCTGGCCAAGATGAAATCCAGGTCGCAAGCCGTGCTCTCAATTTGAATCAAGTGGAAACGAGGGTTAAAGAATTCGAAACGACGCCGAACGTGAAGGTGGATGAAAGTTTTGCGGCCGGTTTGAAATTGTCGGATTATGAGGATGGGCGCATTTTTCAACGCCGCGGCCATGCGGCCGATATCATTGTCTCGGGCCGGTACAACGGTCCGCCGACCGTGATCGAAGCCCGGGTGATACGCGATGAAGCAACTGATCCGGTTGTGGCCTGGTCCGCCATCGATGCCCAACCCGAAAACGGCATTTTTGTGGGTGTTTTACCGGACGTGCCCCAGGGGGGATGGTATCATATTCAAATTCGCAGCAAAGACAATCCCCGTATCTCAGATGCCGGAATCAGTAGATGGGGCGTGGGTGTTTTGGCAGCCTGCCTGGGCCAGTCCAATATGAAGGAGTGGTTTCATGCCGGTGAAGATTTAACGGCCGATCCACTGCTTCGCATCTATGGGCAAGGCGGCTGGACACCACCGGGCATTATCGGAAATGGTGCCATCGCATTTGGAAACACGATGGTCGCTCGCTTGGGTATTCCGGTTGGATTGCTCGATTTTTCCGTAAACGGGTCCGGTCTGAGAAAAGAGGCCGATTGGGGAACCGGGTTTTGGGAGGATCGCTTACCCGGGGGCATATACGATCAATTTGTCAGTGGGGTGACCGACGCAGGCGGCGCCCTGGAATTTGCCGTCTGGACCCAGGGCGAAGCCGATGCTGCCAGGGGATCGGTGACCGAAGGAGAATACCGGGACTCCCTTGAAAGTTTTATTACAAACCAGATAAGAACCGACATAGAAAACGCATCGGAATCCCCCAATCTGCCCTTTCTGGTGGTGATGATGGTCAAACGGCCCGGGGGTAAAGACGCCCCCCACCAGGCCATTCGAAACGCAATGCGACAGGTGACCGAAACCGTCGCCGATTGCTATCCGGCGGCCACCACACTGGATCTGCAAAACCAGGGCCGGCAGCACCTGGCGCCCGAAGCTTACATCACCCTGGGCCGGCGGGTCGCCCAGAGCGCTTTATATACCCTGGGAATGGCGGATTACCATCGGGGCCCATCGGTCGAGAGCGCGCTGCAACGAGATGCGCATCAATTGCAAGTCCGATTGCACCACCGGGGTGGGACGGATTTCACGCCCGATTCCGGGCTCACGGGTTGGACGGTCATTGCAGAGGGTAAACCGGTGCCCGTTTCCAAGGTGTATCGGCATGATTCGCAAACAATTCGGATAGACCTTGCGCGGCCAGTGAACAAACCCATCCGTATCCGGTATCTATATGGCGCCATGCCGGATGCCGGCCGAGCGGTTCGGGACAATTCAGACATGCGACTGCCGTTGGAAGAATTTGAAATTGAAATTAAATAACCAGATGCCTCCATTTCAATGACGGCCTGGGGCTGAGTCATGGTCATAAACCGTCTGGGTTCACTCTTGCCGGGCTTTAAAGCCGGTTGATAAAATTGATTGTGTTCCTTTTCAGAATGGGATATCAGGCAGACATCCGAAAAGTCAGTAAGCGGCTCGAGCGAAACGGGCGATAAGACACTGAATTAGTTCAATCTTTTTAACAACACAGTAGAGAAGAGGTCATTATGCTGAAAACAAATGAAAAACAAGTCGTTGAGTTTCTGTTGCAATGCCAACCCGGTCCCCCCAGGATCCGGCCGGGATG
>JAFDDL010000486.1 GCA_019310865.1 Deltaproteobacteria bacterium
GGGCTTATAAAGACGTGGACGCAGCGTTTTTCATCGGGTATCACGCCCGGTACGGCACACCCAACGGCATTCTGGCGCACACCTGGACATTGAGTGTGGTCAATGCATGGCTCAATGGTCAACCCGTGGGAGAGATCGGCGTCAATGCTTCGGTAATCGGACATTTCGGTGCGCCGGTGCTGATGATTTCAAGCGACCAGGCAGGTTGTGACGAGGCTGCTGAATTTATACCGGGAATTGAAACGGTCGCGGTGAAGCAGGGCTGCGGCACCTTTGCTGCCGAGTGTCTGCCCCCGGAGGTCACCGGGAAACGAATCCGGGAGACAGCCCGGCGCGCTGTGCAGAATTTTACAAACGGGAAGGCCCCGGCTCCGGTTACGACCACCGGGCCGGTAACGGTGAAAGTCGAATTGAACAACGCCCTCCAGGCGGACCGCGCCTCATCGATACCCGGTGCCATGCGCCTGGACGGTAGAACCTTAGAAATGCAAGTGGCCGATGTCATTGAAGCCTATCGGGCATTTCGCACCCTGATCGGCCTGGCAGGCCCCATTTTTGGTTTCTGAGCGCCCTCACATTTTAGAGGTGGTTTCAAAGCCCAAGGTTTTGAAACCACCTCTAAATTCTTTTCTTGTCAGCACTTCAAACACTTGGCTTTTTTTATCATAGTTTTTTTGAAGCACGGAGAAAAAAAGGAGTAGATCATTCTTCATGGAATGCGTTAACTATTATAGGAGCATTTAAATGATACGGCTTCTCTTGCAGCAAAAGCAAAGGACTGAAGTATACTTTGAAATAGGAGCCAATAATAGGAAATAGCATTAGTGAAGGGGCCAAGGTGATGTTTATGAAATTTTGTTTTCCGATTGCCTTTAGTTTGATGGCATTTTTTTGCGGAGAGAATCGATCTTTCGCTTCGGAAAGACCGCCGTTCACGGCCAACGAGCTGGAGAAGTTTATTGCCGACTGGCCTGATTTTTTTACCTGGTACAAAGATAAAAAACCTTATAAAGACCGGACATTCAAAGGTGATGTCAAGATTACACAAGTAATAGACGGGGTGTTTTTTTTCAAAGGGATTGAGAATCACCCTGAGGTGGTCAGTTACCTTGATGGAAAAGGCTGGCGTTCTGAGCGATTTTTTTATCTAATGGAGCAAGCCTCCAATGGTTTGGCTTACCAACACATGAAAGATGAAGTGCCCCAGCAACAGGCATCCATGCGCGAGACGGTTAAAAGCCTACGAAAAGATAAACACATGCCGCCGGCGGAACGGGAGCGCGCTGTCACCGACTTGGAACAAGCGATCGTCAATCTTGATCAAACCCTGAAAAGCCTGCAGGTATCGGATGAAGAGTTGGCACTTATCGTCTCGCACATGGAAACGTTAAAACAATTATTTGATTACCGAATGTAGTTATGATTTTGTCAGTATAAAAAACCGAATAAATTAAAATTAGCAATTACAATAAATCTCGAAAAGAAACCAATATAAAAGAAATTTCTATAATTATATGATATAGATTCTTTTATAAAAGAAACTTCTTGACATTAAAACACCTTACCGGATTGGGAACTTGTCTTATCTGCAGCTGCTCGATTACATGAAATGGCCTAAGGGCCGCGGAAAAAATGTTTTATCCCGACTTGCTTGTCTATGAACTCGTCTTCGGCGTTATGGGAAGTCCCGCATATCCTGATATGCGAAACTTCCCACGCCTTGAATACGAGCCCATATCCGGCGCAATTCAGGACAAAACATTATTTCCGAGGCCCTAAGATCGATCACTAACCATAACCCCCCAATATCTTTTAGTATTTTCGGATAAATTCTGATAATCGGCACTGTGCGAAAAAAAAATCGTGAGGCTGCAATTTTTTGCTTGACAAACTTATCTGATAAGTTTACTGTGTTACTCATCATATAATGTATGGGTCGTTTCAAGCAATGCCTGCGCATTTCAAATTAACAATTGCTGTAAATCACTTAAACCGGTTAAAGAGAGGAGGCACCTTATGTGTAAAACAAACCCTTTTCAAAAAATTCTCATGGTTATGGCGGTGACAGGCGCCCTGATGATCGGATGTTTCGGATTTGCCGGAGCCGCCGATGAATCAGCAGCGGATGAATCATTCGATGACTACATGCTTGAAGAAGTCACGGTTACGGCCACCAAACGGGAGATGAAGATTCAGGATGTCCCCCAGTCGATTTCGGCCCTGACCGGCACCTTTCTCGATGAGCTTGGATATGACGATCTGGAGGATTTTGCGCTGGCTGTTCCTGGGCTTGAGGTAACGTCAGGGGGACCTGGGAATAAAAAAATTGTCATTCGGGGTATCAACTCCTTTGCGGGCGCAGCGCTGGTCAGCCAGTATCTCAACGAAATACCGATAACGGGAGATTCGGCTACTAATTTCGATGTTCGGACTTATGATCTGGAACGGGTTGAGTTTCTCAAAGGCCCCCAGGGAACTTTATACGGTGAGGGGTCCATGGGGGGGACGGTTCGGATGATTACCCGGAAACCCAACATGGGTGCGTTTGAGGCCTCAGGTCGGTTGAGCGTAAACACGGTCGAGCACGGCGATGATATCGGTTACGATCTGGACGGCATGCTGAACATTCCGGTCGTAAGGGATGTATTCGGGCTTCGGTTCGTCGGGTCGTATCGAGATATACCCGGATTTTTAGATAATGATGTGACCGGAAAAGAGGATGAAAATACAAACGAATTGCTTTCCGGTCGGTTCACCGCCCAACTCAATCCCATGGATGCGCTGACCATTACGGGCATCGCCTATCTTGGCGAGCAGGATGTTGAGGGGTATTTTGCAGCCAGGCCCAGCAGCCTTACCTATTCCGCGGATCCCAATAATGCCAAAGATATTGAAAGCCAGATTTACGATTTGACGGTTCAATATGACCTCGGATGGGCGGAGTTGGTATCGGCCACCGGGTATTCAAATCAAGATATGAACACGCTGAATGATTTGCGTGCCTTTGTGGCGTTTGGCAACGCTGTCTTTTCAGATCTGATTACTTTCGGCCTTATGCCCCCCGTCGAGCAAGTTTTCGAGGACTATATTGCTGACGTCACCGTCTTTTCCCAGGAAGTTCGGCTCGTTTCATCTGCGGAGAATCGGCTGAAATGGACATTGGGTGGTTTTTACCGGGAAAAAGAGATCGAAATATTTAATCAAATCAATTCGATTCCCTTTGTCGATTTTGGGGCTATTCTTGGCGGTGCCATTTTTCCACCGGGCACCCAAATTCAGCAGTTCAGCCGAACCGATAAATTTGAACAAATGGCGGTTTTCGGCGAGCTTGAGTATGCGCTCTTGGATACCATCAGCGTTATTGTTGGCGGTCGGTACTTTAAAGAGGAGGTCACCTTCAGGGACAACTCTTTTGGGCTGCTACTTGGCGCTCCGAATGCCGATCCCTCGCCGCAAAACTCGGATGATGACTTCAGCAAGTTTGTACCAAAATTTGCCATTGCCTATCAGCCGTCGAAAGACCTGATGGTCTACGCCACGGCATCCGAGGGATTTCGATCCGGCTTGATCAACACCGATAATATGCTTCAAATTTCCGGCATGACGGAAGGCGGCCTGGGCGTTGACCCCGAAGCAATGTGGAATTACGAATTGGGGTTGAAGTCAACGTTCAGAGACGGTGCACTTATCTTCAATGCAGCCGCATACTATATGGATTGGTCCGAGCGCCAGGTGATCCAACAAACGCTGATTCCCTCAGG
>JAFDDL010000487.1 GCA_019310865.1 Deltaproteobacteria bacterium
CCGAAGCCATTGACCAAATGCGAAATGGTCGCATGGTCCTGGCTCCGGGCTATGATGGGCAATTTGGAACTATCCGTATATTTGAAACCGGTGAAAGACAGCGGATACGGGGACAAGTGAAACTTTATTAAACCAATTGACAATGGCGGAGACATTTATTAATTTAAAGTGCGCTATCTGTTTCGTTTCGTAATACAATTTTCGGCATTCCATCACGGTGTTCCATGGGAAAAAAAACAACGATCAGAGACAAACCGTTAAAGGGTCAAGATTAATCATGGCCAACGAGAAAAAAAAGAGGGAACAGCCACCGCTGAAAATCGGTGAATTGCTTGTAAAGGAAGGCTACATCCGCCAGAGTGATATTGAAAAGGCGTTGCAAATCCAGCAAGAAGAGTCTGCAATCGCCAATCAGCCACTGGGGAAAATCCTTGTTCAGCAAAATGTGATTTCAAACGAGGATCTCAAGAGTTTATTAGAACACCCCTGCCAGAGAAAGCAATTGGGCACCCTGGCCCAGGAATCGGGCTTGATTTCCAAAGAACAGCTTAAAAAGGTGCTCAACAATCTTAGCGACGAGGAAAAAATTGGCGAGACCATGGTCCAGGAAGGACTGATTAGCGAACAACAGGTAAAGGCGCTTCTTTACAAACAGGTCGGTAGTCAGCGAATCGGGGATCTGGCCCTTAAATTCAATATGATCAGCGAGGATGATCTGGAAGCCGCCCTGTTCATTAAACGCTCCAAGCGAACCATCGGGGCCATTTTATGCGGCTTGAATCTGGTCACGCCCCATGACCTGAACCATGTCTTGCAGAAATATCGAAAACAGATGAAGTTTGGCGAAATACTCGTCAGGCAAAATTATATCAGCCAGGATCAGCTGGATGCGGCTTTATTGGAGCAAGCCAAGAACGGGGGTCAACTGGGAGAAATCCTTGTAAACAAGCGGTTGATAACCCTTGATGAACTCTACAACGCTTTATCGAAACAAGTCAACATACCCTATGAAAAGATAGAAAGTTTTTCTTATGAAGAGGGCGATATCGCGCCTCTCATCAGCATTGTGGGGCAGCGCTATGCGGAGACCAATATGATTCTTCCACTGCGCCAGGAAGGAAACCTGCTCACCTTGGCCATCTGTGACCCGGAAAAAGCAAAGGCGCTCCAGGAACTCAAGGCGGTCTATTCCCACCTGAATATGCGATGTGTGCTCATTACACAGGAGAATTTTGAGAAACTGTTTGAAACCTTATACGGGGAGAGCCTCGAGGCGTCCATGGCATCGAACCAGGCCTCGACCCGCCCCGAGTCCTTGGACGGGTTACAGATCAACTTATCCGAGGAGTTGGACGACAAGGACGGCACCGCTGGTGCATATGCCATGTCCTCCATGGAGGTGGAGCAGGTCGTCAATTATATTATCAAATACGGCATTGTGAACGATGCCAGCGATATTCATATCGAACAGGACCGAAGCGGCCCGAAACTCCGTTTCCGGATAGACGGCGTACTGACCCGTTTAAAGGAAAAATGGTTTGATGAAAAACTTCATGAAATGATCGGTGCCATTGTATCGCGCATCAAGGTCATTTCCAATATCGATATCGCTGAACGCCGCATTCCCCAGGACGGGGTTTTCCGGGTCAGCTTTTTTGATAAGGGCAAAAGACGAAACGTGGATCTCGATTTCCGGGTTGCCACCTGCCCGGCGATTATTGGGGAAAACGTCACGATCCGAATTCTTGATTCTCGAAAGGCGAAGGTGGGATTGGAAAATTTGAATCATTCCCGCCACGTTTTAGAACCGTTTATGCGGCTTCTGAAAAGTTCAGCCGGGATGGTGCTGGTAACCGGCCCCACCGGCAGTGGAAAATCCTCCTCACTCTATGGTGCGCTTCAGTATATATACAATCCGGGTATCAAGATCATCACAGCTGAAGATCCCATCGAATACAGCTTTCCCGGCATCATGCAAACCCAGGCTCATCAAAAGATCAAACTGACCTTTGCCAAATTGCTGCGCTCCTTTCTAAGGCTTGATCCGGATGTGATTCTTGTGGGAGAGATGCGCGATGAGGAGACCGCAACCATCGGCTTTGATGCAGCACAAACCGGCCACCTTCTGCTGAGCACATTGCATACCAACGACGCTGTCGCGGCAATATCCCGACTGCGTGACATGAATATCGAATATTCCCAGATGGCCACCAGTCTGCTGTGTATTCTATCCCAGAGACTTTGCCGGCAGATATGTTACAATTGTATGGTATCCTATGAACCGGAACCGGATGAATGGCGAACCCTCTTTCCGGCCTACCCGGATCATATGACTTTTTATAAGGGAAATGGCTGTGATGTGTGTAATTTCACAGGCTATAAGGGGCGGGTGCTCATATCAGAAATCTTTGAGATAACCAGAGATATTTCCAGGGCCTTGAGCCGAGGCGCTTCGGAGCGGGAGATCAAGCAACTGGCATTGGAAAACGGTATGAAGACCATGGTAGAAGACGGCCTGCAAAAAATGCATCAAACAACGCTCTCAGAGGTGATTCGGGTTCTTCCCCATGAAATGATGAAAGCCTATCGATCCCGGCAAATGGGAGACGCCACCCAGTCATCCAACCAGGCCATTATCTCAAACCCCATGACCCAGGCGGAAATCATCGAGCGGCTCTACAGCCAGTTTGAAACCCTGCAAAAGGTCGTTGGGAACACATCCAACGGCGCCAATTCCATGCGGTTTCAAACGTTCATAAAAGAAAACTACAAACGCGTTTGTGATCAATACGGATGTAGCAGTGTCTGTTTTTCAATAAAACAGATTGACGATCAGGTGACGATATTTGCCCAGCCTGACAAGGGAACTTAACTTATGGCACGGATCATCACGGTTACAAGTGGCAAAGGCGGTGTCGGCAAGACAAATGTGAGTGTTAACCTGGCGATAACGCTTGCAAACAATGGACATAAAACCTGTTTGTTTGATGCAGATTTGGGCCTTGCCAATGTCAACATCCTGCTGGGACTGTATCCTGAATATAACCTTGAAGACGTGCTTGAAGGTAAAAAGCGACTTTCGGATATTATCATTCGGGATAAAAGCGGGATCGATATCATCCCAGGCAGCTCCGGAGTCGGCAAGATGGCAGACCTTTCGGAAAAGGACCGGAAGCGGCTGGCCCATGCCTTTACGGAGCTGGAAGCATACGATTTCTTTATCTTTGACACCTCTGCAGGCATCTCAAAAAATGTTATATCGTTTTGTATGAGTTCGTCGGAAGTGATCCTGGTCATCACCCCCGAACCGACCGCCTTGACCGATGCTTACGCGTTGATGAAAGTTCTGACCCTCAATGGATTGACAAAACCACCCAAGGTGGTTGTCAATCAAAGTAAAAATGCAAAAACCGCCCAACTTGCCTATGCCAAACTGAAAGACACCACCCTGAAGTTTTTAGGAATCCAGATTAAACCGCTGGGAACCGTTGTGGCTGATCCGAGAGTTTTACAGGCGGTGGCTTCCCAAAAACCGTTTGTATCCCTCTATCCCAACACCCAAGCCTCTAGATGCATTAAATCCATTGCCGCGCATTTGCTTGAAGCGACGGATGCGCAAGCAACGGCTTTTACGCTCGATACGTTCTGGAATAAATGGTTTGATATCCTGATCGCACCCATAAAAATGCCGCAGAAAAAGCAGGATGCGACCAGCCAAAAACCGGCCAAAGCGACCCCGGAGCCGGTCCGGAA
>JAFDDL010000035.1 GCA_019310865.1 Deltaproteobacteria bacterium
TGAACTCCGTCAAGGTCCCGATAATTCTCGTGTCGGTGGGCCGCACGCCCCACTCTGGGTTTGACACGGCGATAGAGCAGGTGGCATCTCCGCTGTATATGCAAAAAGGCGGATTCTTGTCCTCGATCTCCCGGCATCGGCTCCCATGGCCTCGGCCTCTTTGATGAAATCGGCAGAATCCACGTCATAGCCGAGATCTTTTACTTCAAATCCATTGGTTTCCAACATCAATTTAACGATGTTTTTTCCGATTTCGTGCAAGTCGCCCTTGACGGTTCCCAGAACAATCTTTCCTTTTTTGGCGATGCTTTCAAAATCTTCAATCTCCTTGCTGAGCACTTCCACAGCTGCTGACATGTTCTCACCGGCCTGCATCATTTCAGGTAGAAAAATTTCCAGACGGGAAAATTTATCTCCCACCTCAACCATGACCGCGGTCAGGGAAGAGATGGCCGCCATGGGCGATATGCCGTCATCCAATACGGTTTGCGCCACTTGCCGGGTCTTTTCCGGGTCACTCTTGAGTACCGATTCATGCAAACTTTCCATTAACATTCACGCCTCCTGTTGATTTTTATATAAATACTGAGTTTGTCTGGACCGAGCCTATTATTAGCAATTCATGTGCCAACTGGTCGTTATCCATAAATATGTATGTAATTCAGGATGCTTAGATAAGATAGCAATTTATAGACTTGAAAGTATACCACCAAATATGGTTGATTCTACCAAATGTGGTGGTAATAATCAGGGAGGTGGATTCAAGGTTTTAACAGTTATTGAGAATGAACAACCTGATCCAGCGTGTCAGCTACCCATTTGTTAAGGCTTTTTCCGGCGTGAGCCGCAGCAGCGGCTATTTCGGCATGTATCCCGGGAGAAACGCGCAAGGTCAGTTTGCCGGAGTAAGGTTTACCAGGGGTGCGCCTCTCTTTTTTGCAGTCGGCAAGGTAATGGTCAATGGCGTTGTGGAAATCTTCGGTAAGCTGTGCGACAGTTTCACCCTCAAAGGTAATACTGTCATTTATTCCAATCACTTTTCCCCAAAAGATACTATCCCGTTCGTCAAAGTTGATTTTAGCAAAATATCCCTTATAGGTCATACTGTTCATGGCGTCACCTCCAAGTCTGTTAACCAGTCACGAATTTTTTCAACCATATATTTCTTTGCTTCCTTGTAATTAAAATTTTTACCTGAGCTGATCACTCAGGCCCGAGGCGCGCTGCACGGGTGTGGCGATGGCTTCCCGGATAACCAGTTCCGAACCAAAGATGGTGACCGTCTGCTTTGCCCGGGTAACAGCCGTGTACAATAGCTCCCGGGTAATCACCGGGGATCGAACCGGCGGCAGCACGAGCAGCACATGATCGAATTCGGAGCCCTGGCTTTTGTGAACGGTCATGGCGTAAACGCTCTGATGCGCCGGCAATCGGCTCGGGGCCAGGGCGCGCACCCCGTCTGTCCCATCGGGAAAATAGACCCGAATCTCCGGTGAATCCTTGTCGGGTTTCGCTGCAATCCCCACATCCCCGTTAAACAGGCCCAATTGGTAATCGTTTTCCATGATCATCACCGGTCGGCCTGAATACCAGAGCAAATCGCCATCCAGTTGGGTCTGCCCCTGCAGCATCGCCTCTGCTAGGTCGTTTAGCGTCTCGCTACCGAAAATTCCCCGCCGATGGGCGCAAAGAATGCGAAAACCGCCCAGGGCCCCAAGCCGGCTTTCCGGATTCACGTCAGTGATCAGGGGCAGGTAATGACGCCGGATAAAGGGGGACAGCACATTCGTCAGCGACCCGGGCGTTGATCCATCGATCAGGGAAACATCAGCCGCCCCGGGATTGTTCAGACATGCCATCGCATCGTCTGCATCCCCGGATCGAATGCTTTCGGCCAGCCGTCCGATCCCGCTACCGGGACCGAATCGATAGCTATGGACCAGGTTGACGATGCAATCCTGAATGTTCGGGGCTGCGCAGATATCGCCCAATATTGCACCGGCGTCCACCGACGCCAGTTGATCCTTGTCCCCCAGGAGTATCACCCGCGTCTCGGGTGCCGCGGCCTCCATGAGCCGGCACATGAGAGACAGATCAACCATGGAGGCTTCATCCACCACCAGAACATCGGCCGAAAGCGGATTGTCAAGATTGTGCCGGAATCGGCCGCCACTGCCGGAAGCGCCCAGGAGCCGATGTAGGGTGACCGCATCCTCGGGAACGGTATTAATGGCGGCAGCAATCGCGCCCTTGCCGGCTTCCGGTGATACCGACCGATTCGGCGCGCCCTTGGCAGCGGTGATGGCTTCCTTCAAGCGGGCGGCCGCCTTTCCCGTGGGGGCCGCCAGCTCAATTATGGGCATCTTTTGCCGGGTAGCCATTGCTTGGGCAATGATCAAGGCCAGTATGTTAACCACCGTATGGGTTTTGCCGGTCCCCGGTCCGCCGGACACCACTGTCAAATAGCGCAATACGGCCGTCCGGGCAGCCAGGCGCTGGTGGTCCGGTACCGATGGCGCCGCGCGATGGGGAAAGAGATCTTTCAACCCTGCTTCGAGTACTAGCGAATCGATCCCGCTAACCCGGCCACGGGATCGCCGGCGCAGCTGGAACACCAGCCGCTGCTGGTATTGCCAGTACCGGGCCAGATAGAGACGGTTGCGCCGGTCCACCACCAGGGGCGCGGTGGTGGCGCTTTGGGCCACCGCACCGCTTTCCATCAATGCTTCGAGCCACCGGGTCTTTTCCGGCCATCGAATTTCCGGCAAGGTTTCTCCGGTGTCGGTGATAACCGGTCGGCCGGCCATTTGGTCCAGATCGACGCAGACATGCCCCTGGGCTGTAAACCGGCTTGCCAATGCTGCCGTCAGCATGACCACTGGATTTTCATCAGCAGCCACCCGCCCCAGCGTTTGGGCAAACTGATAATCGAGGTCGGAAAAATACCCCGCGTCATAAAGTTGTTCGATGGTCGGCATCGTTTCCATCTTGTTTACACCCATATCATAAGCCGGCAAATCCGGAATCGAAGTGCTGAGTACTGAGCACTTAGAACTAAGCACTTTTATTAGGGACAGTTGCCCGGGCTAACCCAACAGATTCGACAGTTCCCGAATCAGCTTCTCCGGGGGCCGATCCTGAAACACCCCGCTTCCAGGTCCGGCCGACGGCGACATGCCCCGGAGAAACAGGTAGTACACCTTTCCAAAATGCGTTTCATAGTTGTAATCTTCAATCCGGCCCGACAGGTATTTGTGAACAGCCGTCACATAGAGATGATACTGCAGAATGTAGTGATGGTCGCACATAGCCGCCGCCAGGTGATCCGGGCCATAGTCCGTCAACCGGGCGCCCAGGAAATTTGATTTATAGTCGATCACATACCACCGCCCCTGGTGAACAAACACCAGGTCGATGAATCCTTTGAAATAGCCCTGAATGGACGGCAGTGTCAGTCGGGACAAGGCCTTCTGATACGATTGCGGAATCCCCGGTTCGCAATATTGTTGAAACAACGCCACGAGCTGCCGGCCGGTCACTGGTCGCTGGGCCGGCGTGTCCTTTCCATGGGCCACGGGAAAAATAAACTCCAGCTCGTTGAGTCGATTGTTGACACAAATGCGATCCAATGACAATTCCGGGTTTTTCCGGTCGAGCCCGGACGTCCGGTCGAGTCCGGTCGACCGGTCAAGCCCGCACGAAACAATGTCGGAAAGGGCCGTTAAGACCGGTTCGTGCCATCTGCCGGTCTCAAAACCATGGGACGCAAGGTTCCGGTCCACCAGGTCGCTCACCCGGCTTGCGTCCGTTTCTTGAAAATCGATGTGCTCCAGAAGGGTGTGAAAAAAGGTCCCGGCGCCGGCGCTTCTTTCAAATTCCGCCAGGGGAACCAGCGGCCCCTGCAGCGCCGATTTTTCGGGTTCCGGCCTTCGGGCTTCCACTGTTTGATCATGATCCTGCCCGGGCTCGGGCGCCAGTTGCGGTGCAGTGGCGCTGGATACGAGATGCGAATAACTCGCCACCCGCCATCCGGGCTCCAGAGTTCGCCGCTGCTTTCGGCAGGCTAACGATTGCCCGGATTCGGCGGTGGGTTCATAAGCCTGGCCCGATTTAACCGACAAGGCCCGAACCGCAATGGTCCCGTTGGACTCGTCAGCCAGGGTTGAAAGATCCTTGGCGATATCCACGTCTGACAGCGTGGTTGCCGGTTCACCGAAATCGCCAGCGGTTTCACCATTGTTATGAAGCAGGTAGAAGAGAGAAGAGGTTTCAAACCCTTTGACGGCCCCCCAAACCACCACACAGTGGTGTCGCGCACGGGTGAGGGCCACGTAGAGAAGCCGGCAGTTTTCCGCATTGGCCTCTTGCCGGGCCAGCGGTTCGTGGGAATCACGTTTTTCTGACCCCAGATCCAAGGTAGGCCGAAACCCATCGGCCGGATCGTGAAAGGATAGGCCCGAGTCATGATGCAATGGCCGGTCTCCTTCCCAAAGATAGGGTAGAAAAACAACTGGGTATTCGAGCCCCTTGCTCTTGTGGATGGTTACCAGGCGAACGGTCTGTTCGTCGCTTTCCAGGCGCAGTTCATGGGTGTCCGATGCCGGACCGTCCCCACTGCGCCGGCGCTGAAACCACTGCATCAGCCCCGCCATACCCAGCCGATCGTCCAGGGCGGCCCCATGAAGCAATTCGGCCAGATGCTGAAAATTGGTCACCTGTCGCCTCCCGTCCACCCGGCGCAGCAGCGCCGGCAACCGGGGTGTGGTCGAGGTGTCGGTTTGCCCGCTGAATACATCGCTGATCATGGGCATAAAACCGTCGCTATGCCAGAGCCGATGCCAGTTGCGAAACTGAATCACCCAGGATGTCCAAGCCCTGTCATCCCGGCCAAGCACATCGATATCACACGCCGGAAGGCCAAACAGCTGCGTCTGCAGGGCATTTCGAATACCAATGTCTGACGGATCGGCAGCGGCCCCCAGCACCTGCCATAGTTCAAAGGCTTCGGTGGATTCAAAAACTGAATCCGCACCGGAAATCACACTGGGAATGGCCAATTCCCGAAGGGCCGACTGCATAAGTCTCGCCTGCCGGTTGGTGCGCACTAGCACGGCCACATCCTTTGGCGCCACTAGCCGGGGGGATGGATCTTCAATCCTGGCATCGCCGGTCAGTAGATCGGATATTTCCGCGGCCGTTTTGCCAGGCAAATTCTCGTTGATCCAGCCCTTTGAAATTAAAGCCGGCGCCTGGACCTTTGCATCCTGCCGGGAAAGAAACAATACCTGTAGGGCGGCTGTCTTTTTACCCTCTCGGGTGATGGCATTCACGGCGTCGGTTCGCGCTTTCACCGGTGAAAAGCGCACCTGCGGAAACAAGAACGGGTTGGCAACCCGGCCAAACAGGGTGTTCACCGCGCCAATGAGTGACGGATCCGATCGCCAATTGACGTCCAGGGTTCCGACGCGGTCACCGGTATCCCTTGCCGCCTTGAAGTATGCAAAAATATCGGCGCCGCGAAAGGCATAGATGGATTGTTTGGGGTCACCGATGAGAAAAAACGGCCGGCTGCCCCCCTGAAAGATCCGGTTGAAAATCCGATATTGGAGAAGATCGGTATCCTGGAATTCATCAATCAAGGCGGCTGCAAACCGGCTTCGGATGCCGGCGGCCAGATGTTCACCTGCCGGCCCTTGAAGGGCCCGATCCAGGTCACCGATCAGATCGTCAAAAAACACAACGCCCAGATCCTGCTTGCGTCGGCTCAGGATTTGGCGGGCATCATCGATCAGCTGACGCTGAAAAGCGATCAACCACCGGCCTGAATACCGGCACAGGTCATCCACTGCTTCGAAAAATCGGTGCCGAGGCTGGGGTGGATCTTTTTTCATGCGATTGTGAAAGTCAAGCAGCCGGGACTGGGAAAACCGAGCGATACCGGCGTTGTCATCTGGAAACCGGGCCGGATTCGGCATTGACAGATAGTCTTCAGTGGCCGAAAGCCAGTTGGGCAGATTCCGCTTGTTATAGCTTTGCCGATTAATCCCTGGATGGGATGTCAGCAAGGTTTTGATTTCTTTCTGATCCGCCGCCCAGATTGCGCGCGCGGAGTCGTATATCTTTTCAAACACCAGGGGATCGAAGACCGGGACCTGTGAATCGGGAATCAGTTTGAAATCCGGCCGGCCAAGAATGCGGGTTAAGAAGGGAACCAGACGCGCCGGGTTTAGCAGCTTATCCTGGAGTAGTCGAATCCAGGGAGCCGGCAGGCTAGAAGTGGTGCCGGCCCAAAGATCCGCAGCCACCTCTTGGTAAAGGGGAAGCTGATCGGCGACCAGTTCCATATCGTACACGGCGCCGCTTTCAAAGGCGTGCTCCTGGAGCACCCGTCGGCAAAAGCCGTGGATGGTCCAGATGGCCGCCTCGTCAAATGAACTCAAAGCAGCCGTGACCTGCCGAACGGCTTGCGCCTTTTGGGCATCCGAATTGCCAAGCACCTGGTGTAAAAATGCGTCTTCACAGTTTCCCTGGCGAAGGGCGGCCAGGGCCTCGTGCAGCCGGCTGCGAATTCGGTGCTTGAGCTCCGCCGTGGCCGCTTCGGTGAAAGTCACGACCAGAATGTCGGACACTGGGTAACCGGCCAGCACCAATCGAATGAACAGGGAGGTAATGGTATAGGTCTTTCCGGTTCCAGCGCTGGCCTCGATGAGAAACCGATCGGCCAGAGAAACACCGGCTGGATCAAAGGCCCTCATGGCTTGCCTCCCTTCATTCTCCGGTTTCCAGCTTCGATCTCATTGGCCAGCAGGGGGCCAAAAACGCGGCCGGCAAGCGCCTCAAATGTTTGCTCCGGCGCTGCGGTAATATCCATGAGGGGATCGGAGACGCCAAATAGGCGCGAAACGGAAGCATCCGCTGCCTCACCTGGAAAGCCGGGACTGCCCAACCATTTTTTGCGGGCCGCAGCCAGCGCCCTAAATCGGCTTTCCGCACTGTCCGGCTCTTTCAAGGCAGCCACATAGGCGTGCGAAGCGATGGGGAAAAACCGAGTCGGCTCCCCCTGCCCGGCTGTGAAAATCGCCACCAGATCGATCAAAAGCTGCTGGGCGATATGGGCAATTGGCTTAAATCCATAGACGTCGGATCCTTTTTTTCCACGCCCCACCATCAGGGACGACACGTCGGCGTCGGGCGCAGATGCTGCGTTTATCAACAGGTGGTCAATCCAAAGCGCCAGCTTTCGGTGGACCGTAATCTTACCAAAGGTGGTGCAGATTCTGCCTTCGGGCCATCGATTCGCCACCTGGCCGGTGAGATGGATCGTGTCCATGTCCAGATCAACGGGAATCGGATCGCATTTATCGCCGCTCATTTTCCGGGCAGCAGCTTCCCGGATTGGCTCGGCCGCCGCTGCCAGGTCTTCAAATAAACAGCTTCCCGCAGCACCCGGCGGAAGCCGGCCGCCGGCCTGAAGGAGCTGATGGACGCATTCTAAATTGCTTCCAGCCAGCATCTGATCCAGAATGAACTGCCCCAGATGAAAGGTTTCCAGCGAATCGGGCACCAGCGGTTCGCGCTGGTCGATGACCGAAAGATCGTCCTGTAGCAAAATCCCCAATCGATGGCGAAGCAAATAGGCTGCCGGGGATCGGAAAAAGCGAATGAAATCTTCAACGGAAACCATGGGTGCCCGATCCGGGGCATCCGCCGGCAAAGCGTCGGGAAAAAATGGCGGCGGCGGCTGGCCAGGCCCTTGTTCCGCCCGGGCCCCGGCCAGATATTCGGTTGAATAGCTGAACAGGTCCGGCGTCCGGGAAGAAAAATAATCGCTGTGAAAGGGATGAAGCGGGTGGCGTGTCACCAGCTGTGCTTCAAGGGATCGATAACCTTCCGGTAAGTCAGTCGTGGAAGTGTCGGCCGGACGATACCTTTCACAGAGTGCATCGATCAACTCGTCCACCACCACCGACGGTGGCTTGACGCTGTTGTCCCGAATATCGCGCCCCACATAGGAGATGATCAGTCGGGATTCAGCCGATAAAATGGCTTCCAGAAACAGATACCGGTCGTCATGGCGAACCGATCGATCACCCGGGCGCGGCGAGGCGGCAAGCAGGTCAAACCCCAAGGTCGGCTGCCGTCGCGGAAAATCGGCATCGTTCATTCCCATGAGATAGACCACTTCAAATGGAATGCTTCGCATGGGAAGCAGGTTGCAGAAGGTCACACCGCCGGATAGAAATCCGCGGGTGGCGCTTCGGTCCTCAACCATTTCGGTCACCCACTGGGATACAACGTTCAGGTCCACCGGATCGCGATAGTCTGCGGTCTCGGTCTGCGTCGCCAGCTGGGCCAGGGTGTCTCTGATAAATTGATGTTCATGGTCATTGCCGGGCTCGCGGGAGATGAGACCATGAAGCCCCTCGATCAAAATCGCCTGCCATCCGGCGGGTGAATGGGGCTTTGAAAACTGCTTTAGCACGTGAAAAAGCCTGGCGCAGAAAGTGGACATAAAGCCCACTATTTGCGTATCCTGACCTTCCACATGGGTGATGGGATAAATGCCGCCGAACAGTTCGGGAACGGCCTCATCGGGCATGGCCATACCGATCAGAAGCCGATCCAGGCCGAATTGCCAGGTGTTTTCGTTAAATTCCGGCTGTCCACAGCGGCTTCGGTGCGCCGCATCCATGGCCCATCGAACACCGGCATCCACCAGCCATCGGCTTGCGCTCTCCACCGCTTCGGCGCTCAAGCCAAATCGATCTCGTACCGGATCAAGGCTCAGAAAATCGATCACATCCCGAATGGTCAACCGACTTTTGGCAAGAACAAACAGGTGTAAAAAGGCCTTGATCACCAGGGCCTCGTAGCGAATTGCACGATCGGCAATCTGATAGGGTATAAAGGCCTTCCGGTCGATTGCCCTGTGGCCGAAAATCGCGTCGATGTAAGGTGAATAGCAATCCACATCGGGCACCATCACCGCCACGTCGTGTGGAAACAGCGCCGGGTGCGTTTCAAACAGGTCCAGCAGCTGATCGTGCAGCACCTGGACTTCGCGCATGGGGCTGTGACAAACATGAATCGATATGGATCGATCCGACGGGGAAACCGCCGACGGCGATCGGCCTTGGGACGTCAGGCCCTGCAGATTCAATATGTCGGACTGAAGCCGGTGGAGAAGCGTTGGATGGGTGTCATCCGACATCGAATCTTCAAACAGATCCGCATCATATTCACCATAGGCGCCCGCCTCTTCGATGATTTGCTGAAATTCCCGTCCGACACGCCCCAGTGAGGCCAGCAGGGGATGGCCCATTTCCAGGTGTGGGTCCCAGTCACCACCCGGGTTATTGGCATCTGCATCACGCAAGGTGCGGTCGATTTCTTTTTGCGATCGGGTATCCGCCCAATACTCCCGGCACGGGCTCAACAGGAACAGATGGACCTGCACCGTATCGGGCAGCGCCGCCAATACGTTTATGTATAGCGGCGGCAGGGTGGAAATGCCAAACAGCGATATTCGGGGCGGCAGCCCGTCAAAGCCGGCCGTTCCATTTTTCAACGCCTTGAAATATCGGTCCGCCACCGATGCGATATGTATGTCCCCTAAGTGCGCCCGGATCGCATTCCACAGATGCGGTTGCCAGCGCATGTCGGCTCGAATCAGATTGGCCGCCTGGGAATCCACCTGCCAACGTTGCACCATGTCCGGCCGGTAGACAGCGTACTGATCAAACACCCGGGCAATCCGTCGGGATAGCTGGTAGCGTTTGATCATGCGCCCATCGCCGGAAAGATAGCGTTTCAGGAGACCGAAATCTTTGTGAGACAGCAGCGACGGCAGCAGGGACAAAATGGCCCATGTCATGGTTTTCGGATTGCAGGCGGATGTGTCTTCGGGATCCACGCCAAGGGTTTTGGAAAAAATGTTTTCAATCAAGGTTCGGGGAAACGGATGGTAGCCGTTGGCCCAGATTCCCAGCCGCTTGGACAGGGCCATTTTGAGCCATACGGCGATCCCCTGGGTCTGTATTCCGACCCACTCTGCGATCCCGGGTGCCGGCAAGGGATCTTTCAGGATGTCGGCGAGGGCGTCCGCCAGTTTTTCGAGCCGGTTGCTGCGATGCAGATGAAGCATGGGCGATATATGAGAGCTGTGGTTTCGTTTTTTCTATAGCAATGTCATTTATCAAACATAATTTTGATGGCGTCGAAAAAAAGCAGGTTTTGCGAGTTCATCAATTTTAAGAAATCATTTTACCACAGCGAACACAGGAAAGCCAGGACTCCAGAGATCACAGGAAAGCGCAGACTCCGGAGAAAAAGCTGAAAATGGCATGGAAAAATAAAAGCGGGAGGACCCACTACGATCCACCCGCTTTTTGTTGAAATCGCATTCGCCGGTTAGGGTCAGACAGGTGCGTGACATGCAGGTGCATGGCATGCGGGCGAATGGCAAGAGGGTGCATGACACGACGGTGCGTGGCAGGACGGCGCATGGCATGACGGAGCATGGCATGACGGAGCATGACATGACGGGGCATGACAACTGGCCGCTGAAGACACCTTCTTTTCTACCTTCTTGGTTTCCAGCATTCAATCACCTCCTTTCTAGTATTTTTATTGTTGCTCATTCGAGAACGATAAAATTCAGTTCCCGAAGTCCTTCCATCGCCTCCTGACAGGCGTGGGTAAAGGCGGAAATATCCATTCCTTTCCCGTGCAGCGAATACATCTGACGGGAAATTCCACTGACGGGTGTCTGCCCGTCGCACCGGGACAGAAAATCGATCCCGAACGCGTTGACCTGGGTTACCGCCAGTTCGTTGCCCGCCTGGATGAAAATCAGAGACGTGGGTGTTTCCGAATACTCAGGACGGAATTGATCGGATTTCATATCGGCAATAATGGCCGGCAAATCGTATGTAAAATGCCCGATGACCAGGTTCGGATTTTGCCGAGGCCGCCACTGCCGGCAGCCACTCAGGTCCACCGTAGCAGTGGGCGGAATGTTCGGGAATTTCCCCACTTCAATGGCCTTTGTTTCATAGTCAACAACCGCTGGTAAATGGCGCCAACTGATCACGGGACTACGTTGAAATCGCGTTGAGGCATATTGGGGGAAATATCGATAGCAGTCCGCCGGGTCCAAGGTGAGCGCCTTTCGGTCCCGTTCGTCTCTGAGCCACCCAAGCCAGTCAAAAAACAGGTCGCTCACCGAAGCATCCGTGGCCATTGCCAGCAAAAGCATCGACTTGGGATACAGGTTCACCATAATCGGGAAAAAACCGACCAGATCATACAGCCGCTTAAGATCCATGGCACGGGTGGGCAGATTATAAAAACTGCTGAACACGTCCCGGTGCCCATCGATGAGGGAATCATCGGAAGCCAGGCGGCGTCCATCGTCAAACTCGAGACCCATGGAAAAATAGGTATCAACCTGTCGAACCAGCTCAGACAAATACCGCGTATAGAGTTCAGTTCCCGGCAGAACCGTCGGAAGCTGAAGAAGCGGATTGCTGTTTCCCTGAACCCCGGTTTTCAATGCCAGCGTCAGGGTCGCATCCACATCGGCTTTTTCTTCTTCCGGGAACCCGATCACAAAGCTCAAGGTGGGCACCATGCCCTGGTCGGTGGTTTCCCGGACACGCTGGTAGAGAATATTATCGTCTATCTGCTTTCGAATAAACGCCAGCGTCTTCTTAGACCCGGAATCGATTCCGTAGCACATTGATTCGCAGCCGGCCGCCTTCATCAGGCGAAGCATATCGGCATCCACGGTATCGAGCCTGGAGATACAGTACCATGGCAGCCGGTTGAGCTTTTCATCGATGATCGCGTGGCAGAAATCCTTCACGAAGCGATGGTTGGCGGTAAATTGGTCATAGGCAAGAAGAAAACATTCCGCGCCCCGCTCATGGGCAAGATGGCGCATCTCTTTCACGAGTCGATCGATGGAATACGTCCGCGTTCGTCGTCGCCAAAGAATCGACTCGGAACAATAGACGCATCGATGGGGACAGCCCCTGCCCACTTCTATGATGGCGATGCTTCGTGGCAGCCCGCACGCATCACGATACTGCGAAAGTGGCGGTAAAAAGCGGTAATCGGGCAGGGGAAGCGCATCCAGGTTGTCCAGAAGCGGCCGGTCTTCGGTTCTGATGATTTCATCATTGTCTCGGTAAGTGATACCGCCGACTGATTTCAAGTCCTTCCCAAGAGCAACAGCGGTTGTGAGTTCCTGAAACGTCACTTCGCCTTCGCCACGCACCACCACATCGATACCGGGAAACCGTGCCAGGGTCTCTTTGTCCACAAAAGAGGCGTTATGCCCGCCGATCACGATACGGGCGGAGGGCTTCAGGTCCTTGATGCGCTGGGCGATCTGCACAACTGCCGGGTAGGTGGTGCACTGGGCGGAAAACGCGACCAGATCCGGTGAATCGGTCAGAATTCGTCTTGCGCATTGATCATAGATGGTGGCGTCAAGGGTCAATCTGTTTTGACGAATCGCCAATACAAAATCGTGGATGACCACCTTGTGCTCGGGACTTTGAATCTGTGTCGCCAGGTTGACAAGACCCAGCGGTGGCAGGTTATACAGGGACGCAAAATAAAACGGCGGGAAAACAAGCGTTACATTCATTATCACACACTGCTATTGGCAGTATCGACGGGTTACATGTGTGTATTTTTTCCAAGTCTTGCTTATACGTCCTACCATAGATGCCGGGAGCGTGCAATAATTCGTTCACGTGCACGTGAACGAACCCCGTGATGTGAATTCCGTCTGATTAACCATGCCCGTTTTCATATCTGAAAACCAAGTGTGCTTAGGGCTCAAATCCGCGCGAAACGGGCAAGCCTTAAACCCACCAGAGGCGGGCAAGATTTTAACTTGCATTTACAAGCGGTTACAGGTATGCATGGGTATGGCAACCTATCTTTTCTACGACATTGAAACCTCCGGGCTCAACAAGGCCTTTGATCAGATTCTGCAATTTGCAGCCATCCGCACGGACCGGCATTTTAACGAAATTGATCGGCACGAGGTGCATGTCCGGCTGCGACCGGATGTGATCATTTCCCCCCTGGCCATGGCAACGCATATGATTTCCGTCGCTGATGCTCATCAGGGCGATGTGGAATACGAGGCGATCCAACAAATTCACGACTGGCTAAACACCCCTGGAACCATCAGCATCGGTTACAACTCCCTGGGTTTCGACGATGAATTTTTAAGGTTTGCCTTTTACCGAAACCTGTTGCCGCCGTATACGCATCAGTATAATAATGGTTGCAGCCGCATGGACGTGCTGCCCATGACGGTTGTCTACCGGCTATACAAATCGGATATACTCCAATGGCCCGAAGTAGACGGAAAACCGTCACTGAAACTGGAGTATCTCAATGATACCAACAAACTCTTCGATGGCCGTGCCCATGACGCCCTTTCCGATGTGGAAACCACACTTGCCCTAGCCCGAACATTATCCCGGGAAGTTAAAATCTGGCAGTTTTTAAACGATTATTTTGACAAAGCCATTGAGCGGAAGCGAACGGAAAAGCTTCCGGAAGCATTTCAAACGGCTGCGGGTATTCACCGCAAAGGAATCATGATCAGCCACAAGGTGGGTGCAGAGGCAAACTACCAGGCCCCTGTTTTGTATATCGGCGATTCGGTTCCGTACAAGAATCAGACCCTCTGGCTGCGGCTGGATCTTCCGGAACTACAGCAAACCACGTCCGAAACCCTTTCCGAAACCACCTGGGTGAAAAGAAAACGCTTCGGAGAACCACCGTTCATTCTGCCGCCCCTTGCCCGATACAGCCGGCGGCTTCGAAAGGAAAGCATGCAGCTGGCGAAAGAAAATCTACGGTGGCTGTCAGCAAATCCGAAAACTTTTCTGGAAATTGTTCATTACCACCAGCATTTCAGATATCCGGACGTCCCGAATCTGGATACCGATTCGGCCCTGTATCAGATGGGATTCCTATCACGATCCGAAGAAAAGCTTTGCCGGCGGTTTCATGCGGCGGATTTACATCACAAGGCCGAACTCATCGAAACCTTTTCCAAACCCGAAACCCGCGAGCTGGCCCGTCGTATTCTGTTTCGAAATTACCCCGAGGCCTTGAGCGAACCGCAGAGAAACTATTCCGAACAGTATTTGAGACGGATCAATCCCCAACGGGAAGATGATGCGCTGGTGGACTATCGTGGGGAAAAACGGGTGATGCCCGCTGCAGCACTGAAGGAAATCGAGCAAATCAGACATGAAGGAACCCTGCAAGAAAAAAAAA
>JAFDDL010000488.1 GCA_019310865.1 Deltaproteobacteria bacterium
TAGAGCGGCCAAGGTGCTTGAAATTTATGAAGGCACCAAGGAAGTTGAGAAGATTGTTATTGCCAGGGAGATGCTGGCCAAATAATAAATAGAGAAATTTAGATCATAAAAAACGGACAGGAGGCCAGTCGATGAAACACAGGCAAAAGCTTTACCCTGAAAAATACAACCCCCTTCTAATTAAACCGGAAAAGCCGCTTCCCCGGGAAGTTGCCATCATCGGGTGCGGAACCATCGGTCCGGATATCGGCTATTATCTGAAGAGCGTCATCCCAGGACTGAAGCTGTTTCTCGTGGATGTGGTTGAATCACAGCTGGAAAATGCTGAAAAACGGATCAACACCTATGTGAAAAAAGCAATAGCCAAAAAAAAGATGGATGAACGGAATGGCAAATCGGTCCTGGCAGATATTGTGACCACAACGGATTATTCTAAAATTGGGAATTGCGACCTTGTTATTGAAGCCGCCACGGAAAATCTGGATCTGAAGAGAAAGATTTTCAGGCAAGTGGAACAAATTGTAAGGGCTGATACCCTCATTACCTCCAATACCAGTTCCATCCCGGCAGACCGCATTTTTTCAGAAATGGTCAAGCCGGAAAGAACTACGGTGACGCATTTTTTTGCACCGGCGTGGCGCAATCCCCTTGTGGAAGTGATTACATGGGATAAGGTTGACAGAGACAACCTCGATTATCTCTGCTGGATGTTCTGCAGCACCGGAAAAACCCCCATCATCTCGGATAATGCCATTTGCTTCATTCTCGACCGCGTTTTTGACAACTGGTGCAATGAAGCCGCATACCTGCTGGAGAACACCACGGCCGCCCAGGTGGATAAGGTCGCCACCGAGTTCGTTTTTGCAGGACCGTTTTACGTGCTCAACATGGCCAACGGAAACCCCATCATTGTGGAGACCAACACGCTCCAGATGGAGGAAGGAAAGCATTACCGTCCGGCAGAGATATTCAACTCGGTGGACCGGTGGCTCACGTTGAAAATGGGGGAAGCGCTCGATGTTCCGGACGATGTCCGGAAACATATCCGGGACCGGCTCCTGGGCATCCTTTTTTCCCAATCCTTTGATATCATCAACCGGGGCATCGGCACCCCGGAAGATCTCAACATGGGGTGCCAGCTGGCCCTCGGGTTTAGAAAGGGTCCATTGGATATTATGAGAGATCTTGGTGAGGAGGAGACATTTCGGGTGATCCAGAAATTCAGAAAGGACCGACCCGGCTTCCCCGGTCCGGAGGAAACTTTTTATTACTACCAGAACTTCAAGCGCCACATCCTGATCGATGTAGTGGATGGGGTGAAGGTCGTTACCATCAGAAGACCCCAATTCTTAAACGCCCTCAATGACGAGGTCAACCATGAAATCCGGGCGGCCATAGAGGAGGACATTGAAAACCCCGAGATCAAGGGATTTGTGATTACAGGCTATGGGGACAGGGCTTTCTGTTCAGGGGGGGAGATCGGCAAGTTCCCGGAACTGCTAGGCGACAGCCGGGCGTCCATCCAGTATAGCGTGGATTGTTCCGAGCTTTTAACCTACCTGGATACCGTCGACAAACCCGTCGTGGCGGCCGTTAACGGGATGGCCCTCGGGGGAGGGGTCGAACTGGCCATCCGGTGCCATCAGATAGTGGCGACATCGAATGCCCACTTCCAGTTTCCCGAAATCACCTTGGGCATCCTGCCGGGGATCGGTGGGTGCATCGTTCCTTACAGAAAATGGCCGGAGGCTTCGGAGGTATTTCACGACATGCTTCGGTTTGGAAAAACCCTCACGGTTGAGGAGGCGAAACAGGCTGGAATGGTAACGGAGATTTGCGATGACTACGCGGGCATGATTCAAAAGGCCATTGATGAAGTCAACGCGCTTCAGGGAAAGATAGAAAGAATCCGTGAAGGATCGATAGATATTGCAGAGATACTTCCGGTTGAAAACCCGGTCGCCGGCAAGCTGGCCTTGAGCCGGGAAGCGGTCGCCATTTTGGAGCAAACTATAAAAGAGGGGGCTGCGGCAGAAACCCTGAAGGAGGCTTTGGAGATTGGTTATAAAGGGTTCGGCGTCGTTGCCTGCACGGATGCTGCCCGGGAAGGCATATTTGCATTTCAGGAAAGGAGAAAGCCGGAATTCAGGAAATGAGATTGACCTGATTTCGTCACCCTAGGTCCAAAGACAACGGAGGGAAAAGATTATGGCCAAACTGCCCTACACCAAATATGACCTTGACAGCTATTTCGAGAAGTATTCAGACGTGAACAAGGAGGTCATCATCAAGGAAGACCTGTTGCGCCTGGGCGTTTCATTCACAAGTCGTGCATTAGAAGAATCCGCCAAATATGCCACAAAATCCTACTACCTGTTCTCCTATGATGCCATGGACGTGGATGACATGAAGGACAAGGAGTACGTGCGGGCGCCGGAATGCTTTAAATTCAAGGGGGGGCCCTATAACTTGAGGGTTTCGAATAACAAGACGTGCATGGACAAACCTGAGAACACGCCCTATCGGGTGGATTTTGTCGATGAAAAGTTGCAGCTGTCCTGGGAAGGCAACTATCTTGCCGATGTGGAGCTGCGCCCCAAGCCCCCGTACTACAGTTACACCCTCCCCGATGGAACGCCTTACTCGGATGTCGCTGCCTCGGTTTTCTGGGGATACCTGACCTTCTGCACCATTTTGCGCAGCTGTCAGTATTGGGGTGAAAAGGAAGAGTGCGTGTTCTGCGATATCAATACCAATGCGCGAAAACAGTCGAAAACCGGACGACCTTACATGATCCAGAAAAGTGTGGAAGACGTGGTGACGGTTCTGGATGTGATCTTTAACAAGGAACGCGAACCCATCAACCACGCCATCATCATGACCGGAGGCGCCCTTTACAGAGGAACCAAACAATTGAGGGGCAAGGACAACGTCCAGTTTTACGCCCAGTATGCCCGGGCCATTCGCGAGAAAATCGGAAACCGATGGGCGATTCATCAGCAAACCACGGCCCTGACCAAGACCGAATGCAAGATATTGAAAGACGCCGGGGTGGACTGCCACCATGCGAATATCGAGGTGTGGGACAAGGACCTGTTCAAGGTGATGTGTCCGGGAAAAGAGGAGAAAATCGGCCGGGACGAGTGGATCAAACGGGTGTGCGATTCGGTGGATGTATTTGGAGAGGGGTGTGTGGTGCCGACCTTTGTCTCTGGTTGTGAACTGGCAAAACCATGGGGATTCGAAAAATGGGGGGATGCCGTCAAGTCCATGAAGGAGGCCTGGGAATTTCTGATGTCCCATGGCGTGACGCCCCGGAGTTCCAGCTGGGTGATCGAGCCCAATTCCGTGCTGGGCAGGTACGACCAGCCTCCCATCCCCCTCGAATATTATATCGAAGTGGATATCGCATGGTATGAGACTTGGAAGAAGTACAATCTACCGCCGATTTATAACTTCACCCCCATGGGCCCGGGGCGGTGCCTGGGGATTAACAGCGGACACCTGGATATGGGGTCCTGATGACTGTACCCCAATGTCGCAACACTGGGGTGTATAGTGGGCGCTTCCGTTTAACCCCTTAAAGCTAGGAGATATTTCATGGAATACAAGCTTGGAATCGACGTCGGAGGCACCTTTACTGATTTTTTACTGGTGGATGAAGACGGCCACCACGATATTTTTAAATCATTGTCGACACCAAAGGACCCCTCGATCGGGGTAGTAAACGGACTTACCGAAATTGCCCG
>JAFDDL010000489.1 GCA_019310865.1 Deltaproteobacteria bacterium
CATTACCGTTGGATTGACCGGTTGGCGTGATGTGGCTGTTTCCCTGGTCGCTTTTTGTGCTGTAATGGGCCATCTTTATCCCGTGTTTCTGAAATTTAAAGGCGGCGGGAAAGGCGTTGCAACCGTTGCCGGGTGCTTCCTGGCCATTTCACCGGCGGCTTGCGCCGGGACGGCATTGATATTTGTGCTTCTCGTGTGGCGATACCGGATGGTTTCGGTCGGCTCTCTGGCTTCGGCTGCTGCGCTGCCGGCCATGGTCTGGCTGTCCGAGCGAGCCATTGTCTTTACCGCCCTGGCGGTGGTCGTTGCCATCTTCATATATATCCGGCACGCGGAAAATATCGAGCGACTACGTCTGGGAACGGAGCCGCGGTTGGGTGAAAAAAAGGATGGGCATTAAATAACAGACCAACTGGACCATAACAAGCTCAAGGCTCCTGCCAGTACAAAATGTGTTTCCACGATAAATTCAAGCCGGGTACTTGGGTGCATGTAACCGCGTTCATGCACAACCACAACGATAAAGAGCAAAGCAGGGCAAATTGCCAAAATCGCCCCGAGCGGCGAAATGAGCCGCCCAAGGCTGCCGGCAAGCAAAAGGAGTACCAGAAACACAAGCGCTGCTTTCAGTAACGACACCGTTTTCTTCTCGCCCAAAAGAATCGGAATGGTCTCTCTGCCAACGATTCGATCTCCTTGCATATCCAGAATATCGAAAAAAGCGGTCCGAACAAAGACCATGCCGCCGGCCCATATGAAGACGAGCACTGCGCTGGCCGACACGGCGCCGTTGTTCGACAGCGCCGGAAACAAAGCCGTCACAATCCCCCAGGCCGCTGCGATCAGAACCGTTTTGGATCCCGGAATATCCCGAATTTTTCGGATCCGAACCTGATCGGTTCTTCGGGGCAACAGCGGCACGTTATAAAGAAGGCCGGTAAGGGTCATTATCAACAAAATCATAAAGGGCTGCTTTCCCAGTGTGTATGCCGTCGCCAGACCGGCGCCGCCGGCGAAAACAGCCAGTAGCCCGAGAGAGAGTTGGTGATGGAGGTAAAACCGGGCACGATCGGGATCTTTATATCGATCGCTTTTGTGGCCGGTGAGGTTGTTTAGCAGGTGCATGGACAACACATACAGCACCGACATGATCAGGTAGGGCAGGTGGTTGCCGATCCCCTGAAGCTTGTTGCAGGCATAACAGAGACATCCGGCGCCCAGGGCCACATAGATAGAGGTCAGGAGCAGGACCCGTTGACTATTAAAGACCAGGTGACGAAGTCGGGATTGATGGATATTGGGAATCCGTTCGATGGCGCGATACACGCGGTTTGTTATCCAGTTGGGTGTGGACGCGCCGGCGGTGAGAACGATGCGTTTGGCATTGGCCAGCTTGGATGGGTCCAGCTCGGCTTCCGTTTCGATGGCAAAGGCCGGTTTGCCCGATTGCCGGGCCATTTCCGCCAAACGCTGCGTATTGCCGCTGCTGTGTCCGCCCACCACCACCACCGCATCGGCCTCCTGGGCCAGCTGCCTGACCTCGTTTTGGCGTTTTTCGGTTGAGTCACAGATGGTGTCAAACACCTTGTAGTGCGGATGCTTGTCCGACACCCATTTTTTGATCTGTTGATACAGGGACGTATTCTGCGTGGTCTGGGCCACAACAATTGCTTTTTCGAAGACCGGCAATTGCCCCAGGTCCGCCATGTCGGCAGCCACGTGGCCATCTGCACCGGCATAACCCTGAAGCCCCACCACCTCCGGATGATCCTTGTCGCCCACTATGATGATGGCATAGCCCTTTCGGGCATGCTCTTTAATGATGGCCTGGACCTTGATGACCCGGGGGCAGGTGGCGTCGATGACCTGGAATCCTGCATTTTTGAGTGCATCCCGGGATTCAGGCGGCACACCATGGGCGCGGAGGATGACGGTACCGTTTCCCTGGTTCGGAATTTCCGCCAGTCGCTTAACCCCCTTATCTGCGAGCAGCGCCAGAACCTGTGGGTTGTGAATCAGCGGACCGAACGTATAGATTGGACCTTGCTCTTTGTTGGCCGATTCCAGGGCCAGATCTACAGCCCGGCGGACGCCCATACAGAATCCAGCTGATTTGGCAATGACGATTTTCATTCAACCAGGAAGATTTTATGGTCCACGAGCGACAGCGCGTGAATCCGCGCTTTTAGGATTTTCTGCTCGCCAAAGATACTGGTTAGTCGGATCGAATCTCCCTCCGGCTCGGCGACATCCACCGCTTCCATGATGAGTTCCTGTTCTTCGCCCTTTATCAAATATGCATTGGCTTCACACATTTCAAACTCCTTTTATTTATCTTATATGTCCTTGAACCTCGAACCTTAAACCCTGAACCGTAAACCTGTTTTATATCAAATGGGGCTTTAGATGCTTTTCCACGAGTGATTCGATCAGATGCGGCAGGGGATTTGAGGCAACCCCCACAACTTCGATATTTTCCTGGGTGATCGGTAACAGGAATTTCCGGGCCGGGCTGGTGGCCACGGCTTCGGCCATTCCCGGGGTGAGCTCACCCATCATGGCGTGGGCGATGAGAATTCCGATGGGTCCAATGATCAGATCGGCCCGGGAGGCATTTTGGACAATGGCATTTTCTCCGGATGCCCCCCGATTTGCCCCGGCTTTGAGCATCTGGGAGGTTGCAATGGCGTTCGTGCCCAGGGCCCAGATCGATACCGTTTCGCCGAGTCGCTCTTTGAGCTGTTTGATTATGGCGCTTCCAATTCCCCCACCTTGACCGTCAATGACGCATAATCGTTTCATATTTATAGCTTTTTTAGTTTTGATCGATTTTTACGATTTCGCTTCGGAAGCCGCCGACTGGGCCCTTTTTTTCGGGTGGTCGGTTCCCATCCGGACGCATCTCCATCCATATCACCGCTATCGCCGTAGGCGGCTGATACCACCTTTTGTTCAAATTCGGGTGAACCGATGGTGGCGGCGCCGCTTCGAGCGGCTGATTGTATGACGTCTCGATCCGAACTGACCACCAGTGCCTGTTCCCGAATGTGAGATGCCATGCGTTTGATTACCGTATCGGCTGTTTCACCGGGCCCGGAATATTTGACTGCAATGCCACTGATACGATCTTGATGCTGACTGTATGATGGTGCGTCAGCCCCGTCGAAAACCACGGTAATTCGATGCGGTTTTTTGCGTTTATAGGCGGCAAGGGCTTCAATGAGCGCGTCTCGGCCCAATTGCATATCCTGCCGATCGAGCATCTGCCACTGAATCGACTGGCGGATCAGGTTGTACCCGTCTATGATAATATGAATGGCCATCTAAGCGTTATTGAGCAATCTGATCAGGCGGTCCAGGTCCTCATCGTTGAAAAATTCGAGTTCAACCTTTCCCTTCTTCCCTTTGCGTTTGATGTTAACCCGGGTGCCGAATCGTCGAGACAGATTCTCGGATAAATCTTTATAATAGATCGATTCGGTGGTCTCTTGGGTGGGGCTCGATGTTTTCGGCGCATCATTGAGCCGTTTAATCAGTCATTCGGTTTGCCGCACGGAGAGGCCCTTTGACATAACCGTGCGCCAGGCGGCCTCTTGCTGGACGGGTGTATCGGCCCCCAGTAATGCTCGGGCGTGGCCCATGCTCAACGTGCTTTCTATGATGCCGGCTTTGATGGGATCGGGCAACTGGCGCAGCCGAAGCATGTTGGCCACGGCAGGTCGGCTTTTTCCCACCCGCTTGGCCGTCTC
>JAFDDL010000490.1 GCA_019310865.1 Deltaproteobacteria bacterium
CATCACAATACCGACCTTATCGCCTTTTCCGATTCCCAAAGACTGAAGGCCGGCAGCCATTTTGTCGGAATGCCGGTCCAGGTCCTCAAAGCCGAACACCTGATCGTTGAAGCGGAAGAATTCACGGTTTCCGTACTGTTTCACCTTTGCCTTCAGGACCCGGTGGATCGTTCTTTCATGTCTGATATTATCCATTGTTGTTTCTCTCAGCCTCCCAAGTTTCGTGCAGCCGCCAAACCATCCTTGGGGTGGGGATAGGTGCCGTAGTATTCCAGGGCTTCCTCCGAAGGTCTCAGCTTGAGCCATTCCTTTTCAAATTCATCAAAAGGCTTGCCGGATTTGATGCGCTCCTTTCGAGCCTCATCTCGCAGTTGGGCTGTTTTATCAGCATCCAGGCGGAGGGTATTTTCATCGTAGGCAACCCGATACAGGTTCTGGGCTGCCCAATGGGTGCACAGGCCCTCCCGGAGATCCTTCATAACCAGTTCTGGATCCCGCTCTAGCACGTCCCCATATCCGGCCCCACCACCGATCATGACGTAAATCGTGTCGCCGTTCATACAGGGCTGGACGGTTCCTGAAATATGCTCCAATCGTTTGTTGCCGGTTTCAGGGTTGCCCGGTTCGTACAATTTGTCCATGTTTTCAGGGATGCGGGTATCGCTGTTAGCCATCAAGGCCTTCATATTGCTATTTTCCACCCGCTGCACAAACACAGGCGGGTTCGCGTAGCCGCCAAACAGGCCCAGGGTGCAAGGATATTTGGAGCCAAATCCCATGGAGGTGATGCCGACCATGGGCACGTGGTGCGTCATCAATCCCATGCCCACACCGGCGCCGCCCCGGTACTTGCCATGGCCATATGAGTTTTTAAAATAGTTTCTGAACACATACAGAAAGGGTCTGTCCGATTCGGTGGTTTCCACATCCGAGCAGTCACTCATAGTGGCAAACCATGAGCCGGCACCGTCCACGCCGTCCTTATCGGATCGGGCGCCCGCACCGGTGGCATTTAGCTCGGCGGTTATGTCGGCAATGGGCTCTCCCCACTGGTTCACACCGCCGTAAACGGGGGCGCCGAAGCCCACATGCCAGGGCGCTTGGGCCCGCAGCGGATCAATGGTGTAGGTCATGCGGGCGCCGCACTGCAGCATACTGTGGGAAAAGCAGGTTTGGGGAAAAGGGGCCAGGGAGGTGGCGACGTCGCCCGTGGCATTAATGAAAATACCTTCGGGGAAATCCCATTCCAGAATTTCCAGCAACGCATTGTTGGCCGGCAAATCGTGTAAAAACCAGCCACAGAAATACACCATGGACAGCCCGATGATCCCCTGAAAAAAGGTATTCATGGGCCGGTCCGCGAGGATGGGCGAGGTGTCGTCAAATTCTAGCCGAATCTTATCGCCTTTCTTTATAGCAGTCAGGGTAATTTTGGTCAGCGCCGCCTTGGGTCCCACGGTATCCATAAAATGAACCTGGCGATAAGTCCCGTCGTTAATCAGGCGAACCCTTTTCTTAGCCGCTTCTGCCGTAACGCTCAAAATTCGTCGCAGCGAACCGATGAAAAACGCAACGCCTTTTTGCTTAATCAATTCGACAATGCGTCGCTCTGCGATTCTTGCGGCCGCCAATCTTGCCTTGATGTCCAGGATCATGGTGCGCGGATCGCGCGTCATGGCGGAAAACATGGTCAGCACATCTTCTTTGAGGGTGAAATTCTCACCGATTTTCATGGGGGGGATGGACAAGCCGTCATCGTATTTGGAGTGTGCATTGGGGCTCATGCCGCCCGGATCTGTGCCGCCGCATTCACCGGTATGAACCGCGGCGCCGGCAAAGCAAACGAGTTTACCTTCGAAAAATACCGGTACCACCAACCCCATATCCGCCGGATGAACACCGGCATAAAAGGCGTCGTTAAAAAAGAAAGCGTCCCCTTCCTTAACGCCCACGGAGGGTTCATCCACCCAATGTTTCACAATGTATTTGGCCGGGATTTGACCCAAAACCGCATGAAACCAGATACCCGTTGCAACAACCGACAAATCGCCCTGGGCGGTATAGATGCCGAAGGCCACATCCCCCCAGCGCATGCCGGCCGAGGCCCCGAGCTTCATGGTGGTTTCCTTGCCCTCCTGGGCAATCATCGTCATTTTGTGGACAAATATCTCGTAATCCACATCGTCGATTGTATTCTGGGCGGCTGCTTCTTCAGGGGTCATCGGCTCGGGCTTCATTCGCTGAACCACCTCCGTATCCCTGCCATATGCAAAACTGTCCATGGAATACCTCCTTTTATATGCTCGATAAGAGCTGCGTCATTACTTTTTTTCCAGTATCCCGTTTCCGTATCCGTCCATTGTAAATTGCCACTCGGGCTCAATTACATAGGTCGTGTCCCTGGCCTCGATCAGTGCCGGCCCGTTGATGACGTTTCCCGGCACCAGGGCACCAAAATCAAATACCGGTGTCTCTTTAAACCCACCGAGTTCGCTCCAATAGGCATCCCGGGGATCCAGTTTTGCTGATTCACTGGGTGATGAGCTCACCGGCTCCTGTGACACGGCATCATAGGGAGCCGTGGTTACAAAGGCCGTCAAGAAAAAGCACTCCACGTTGATGCCCCCTCTGGGAAAGGTGGCCTCAGGTGAGTATATGGCAGAGTACTGCTCGGTAAACCGGTCACAGATTCCCTTAAAATCTTCTGAACTTGAAACGTTCAGATGGGGTGATACCACCTTGGTCAGGTTGTACTGCATGCCATAGCGCATTTCCAGCTCAAGACGAAACTGGATTTCTTCCTCCGGGAATCCTTCCAGTATTAAATCCCGCAGGGCCAGGTCTTTCAAGTCGTTGACTACGGTGTTAAATTCGTCCGTATCCTGCGAGTACGCTTGGGTGGCCCATTGAAAAATCTTCATGGTCCTGGATTTTTCCCAGACTTGCTGGATTTTAACCGTTGAGGCACCAAAGGCGCCGAACACCGGCGAATAGGGGGAAACGATCACCTTTTTTACCTGCAGATAAGGTGCAAACCCGCAAGCATGGGTGGCGCCGGCGCCGCCACAGGCAAATAAAACAAAGTCCCGGGGGTCATGGCCTTTCAGGGCAACCTCGTTAAACACTTCCTGGCCCATCCTTGCATCCACAATCCTGCGCATTCTAATGGCCGCCTCAATCACATCAATTCCCAATGGTTCGGCCACCTTTTCCTTGATCGCCTCGCTGCTCAGATCCTCGTCCAGGAGCATTTTCCCGCCCAGGTAGTTTTCAGGATTCAGGTATCCCAACACCAGATCGGCATCTGTAACCGTGGGTTCACTGCCGCCCTGGTCATAACAGGCTGGCCCCGGCATGGAACCGGCGGACTGGGGTCCCACCTCCAGCGAATTGCCCACCAGCGTGTTCACCCAGGCGATGGATCCGCCACCGGCGCCGATGGATTTAACTTCAATGGCCGGAATATTTGTTCGCCAGCGGTCGATCACCGGTATAAAATCATAGGTCTGCAAACGACCGTCCGTGATGACCCCAATGTCAAAGGACGTACCGCCCATATCCGTGAAAATAATATCCTTCCACCCGTACAGACCACCGAGGGTCAGGGACCCGTGAAGGCCGGCGACCGGCCCGGCATTATGGGTGAGAACAGCCTTGGTTCGCGAGACCTTCTTAACACCACCCGTGTTGTGTACGAGCACCAGCGGTTTTTTATATCCACCGTCGCGCAGCTCGTTGCCCAAT
>JAFDDL010000491.1 GCA_019310865.1 Deltaproteobacteria bacterium
CGCCGGCAGTTACGTCCGTCAGGCTTACAAGATCGGCCTTGAGCTAAGTGACACAACGGGCTTAAACCCCTATAAGTTCGGCATGATCGGCTCCACCGACACGCATAATACCGGCAGTTGCAATGAGGAGGACAACTACTTTGGTAAAGCGGGGTGCCTGGCCTCAACCCCGGCATACCGGCTGTCTACCTCTCTCCTCTCATCGATAACGCAGAAGATGCAACCCAAAGACTATGACTTAAAAAAATGGAGTGCCGCTGCCTTGGCCGGCGTGTGGGCCGAGGAGAACACCCGGGAGGCCATTTACGACGCCCTCAGGCGAAAGGAGTGCTTTGCCACCACCGGCACTCGCATCCGGGTCCGCTTTTTTGCCGGCTACGATTTCCCCAGGGATTTAAACCAACAGCGGGATATGGTCAAAAAAGCTTACGAAACCGGCGTGCCCATGGGTAGTGACCTGATCGCCCATGCCGCGGGAAAGGCGCCTCGGTTTCTGGTCTGGGCCACCCGGGATCCCCTGAGCGCACCGTTGCAGCGCATCCAGATCGTAAAGGGCTGGATGGAAGCAGGCAAGGCCAGAGAGAAGGTCTTTGATGTGGCCGGCTCGGACGACCTTATGCCTGATCCTGAAACCCACCGAATCCCGGACAACGGCGCCAAAGTCGATCTCAAGACCGGCCAATGGGACGAGGACAAGGGAGCCGCCGAACTGAGCGCCGTGTGGACGGATCCCGGGTTTGATCCAAAGCAGCAGGCCTTTTACTATGTTCGGGTCCTGGAGAATCCAACCTTGCGCTGGAGCACCTATGATGCAAACAAACTGGGCATCGCAGTCCCTGAGGCCCTGCCCGAAACCATCCAGGAGCGGGCCTATGCGTCTCCCATCTGGTATTCGCCTTCTCCTTCAGAACAATGTGAACGGCGGTAAAATAAACTCTAAAATACGTCTTTCGGGGGCGGACCCGTTTGCAGTTTATTGATAGAGGTGGTGTCAACATAAAACATGGTGATGGATCTCCGATTTGGTTGCAAATCGTCCCATAAGAATGGTTTACTATATATGTCCACAGCAAATAGGAGAAAGATATGACGAATCTGATCCCTGAAAAAATGCTCAATGGCCCGGAGCTTGTGAAAAAAGGTATTAAAATTGGTAAAACCATTGAACTCGGTTCGAACCGGTTTGAAACGGAACGGAAAACGTCATTCTTAGACTGGTATATTACCGAAACAGTGGAGGGCCGAATGAAGTTCAACCCGCAAATCGGGTTGAAAACCCTGGATGAAACCGCCCAGGCATGCCGGTGGCTGCACGACGAAGCCGGGAAAAGGGGGATCGACCTTGGTCTGTTTCTCGTTACCAGTAACTGGCTCATGGCGTTGCCACCCGAGGTCCGGGAAAAAGCACCCAAGGGAACCAGCTTTATGTTCGATTCTCCTGAAGATTTTAAAAAACTTTCCCATGCCTCCCCCCTCATGGCTGCCGTGGGCGACCACATTATTGCCGGCCCCAATTCCGTTCGAAACACCATCAACTGCCTGGAGGGGGGGATCACAGCCCTGGGAACGGTGTCCCAGTTTTCATGGCGCTACCCCTATTGGGACGATGAAGTCGCCCAAATGGCGGAAATTGTAAAGGCAATGGGCATTGTTGCCGCCAATGCCGATAAAGGCGCAACCATCTCGACATACATCGGTGACGGGATACCGGGAACCTTTGCAGACTATGCCAACCTGGTGGGATACGTTCTTTTGGAGCAATATATCACCCAGACGCTCTGCGGGGCGCCTTATTTTGTGGGGATGGGGGGATTGATGAGCCACCTGCCCAACAAGTTTGCCACGATGCTCGCCATCGACGAGATCGGCCGTATCGATGGGATGCCGGTAATGGGACACGTTGAGGGCAACACGGTGGAGGTTACGCAAGATTTGGGATTTAATTATGGCCTTCAGGTGGCTGATTTCATGGTGTATGCACTTATTGAACGGAAATATAAAACCGGGAGCGTTTACACCGCAAAACCGGTAACGGAAGCCATTCAGGTGCCCACCGTCAAGGAAGTTTTAGATATCATGCTGGCCTGCCACGCCACAATGGAACGGGTGAAAGAAATCGAGGAAGCCGGGCTTTTTGACGACACCGGCATCCTTGATATCAAGGCGGTGTTGGTCCGGGAGGGTAGAAAATTCTACGAAAACGTCATGAACGGGCTTCCCGACCTCGGTGTGGACACCAAAGATCCGCTTCAGATGCTGCTGGGCCTCAGGAGATTGGGGGCTGTAAAGCTGGAGGAGATGTTTCATCCCGGCAAAAAAGATGCTTCACGGTTCCAAGGGATTGTGCCCTTTGCCGAAACCGACCTGATCCGCAGATGCCGAAAGATGGCCGATCAGCATGTGGAAACGATGTCCAGCCGGGGACTCGACAAAACGGTTCAAGACAAAACCATTATCTTGGGCTCCGCCGATACGCATGAATTCGCACTGTGGACGATCGACAAGGTTCTTAAGGGTGTCGGCGCCAGGGTCATCAACGGCGGTGTGGATATGGATCCCGAATCTTTTCTGGATCTTGCCCGCAAGGAGCAAACCGCTTATATGGCTGTAAGCGTTCACAATGGCCAGTGCATGGGCTGGGGAAGCCGGCTTATGGCGGAGGCAAAAAAACGGAATCAGGAAATAAAGCCCTTTATGGGCGGCGTCCTGAATACGGTGGTGGGCGCGAGCCCCGAGCCCGTGGATGCGAAAGATATGTTAAAAGAACTGGGAATTACACCGTGCACGGATGTTATCGATTTGGCTGAAAAAATAAATCGGATATAGTGCCCATTCAGAAATGGTAGATTTTGGTTCAGGGCAAGGCCGCAGCATTTTTTCAACCGCAGGCATAGTATGCCTATTCCGAGGATTGAAAAAATGCGAGAACGCCGCCCTGGGCCGAAAGATGCCTTTTCTGGATGGGCACTAATTAACCGTATTCCGAAAGTATACCGACCCGTACCATGGGTGGGTCGACCCTATAATATCAACAAAAACAGAATGGAGGCAACATCATGATTCAGGGGTATATGAACAAGATTTTACGGGTAAATTTGACCACGGGGGAGTTGAAGGACGTTCCGTATCCGGAGCAATGGAAGGAACAGTATTTCGGTGGATCCGGTGTGGCCGCGCGAATCATTTACGATGAAGTGCCGCCGGAAATCGACGCGTTTGACCCGAGAAACGTGTTTTGCCTTTTTACCGGGCCCTGGACCGGCACCATGGCCCCCACGTCCGGACGATACGAGGTGGCGGCCAAGTCCCCCCTCACCGGCGGATGGGGAGAGGCCAGCTGTTCGGGATACTTTGCGCCGCAGTTGAAGGCAGCCGGCTATGACGGTGTCGTTGTGACCGGAAAGGCGAAGCGCCCGGTTTATATTGCCATCATAGATGGCAAGGCGGAGCTGAAATCGGCCGATGACGTGTGGGGAAAGAGCACAACAGAAACGGAAACCATTTTAAAGGAAAAACACAATGAGCCGAAGCTGAAGGTAGCCGCTATTGGTCAGGCCGGTGAAAAACTGGTGCGATATGCCTGTGTCATCAGCGACGAAGGGCGGGCCGCCGGCCGGTGCGGCATCGGGGCGGTGATGGGCTCCAAGCTGCTCAAGGCCATTGCCGTTCGCGGGTCCCTGAAAGTGCCCGTGGCCGCTCCTGATTTCAAGGAGATCGTGAAGGATGTGCGAAAC
>JAFDDL010000492.1 GCA_019310865.1 Deltaproteobacteria bacterium
TCAGTTCAAACAGTTTTGACGCTGATGTTCCCAGGGCACCTTTGTAAACCGACTGCCTTCCCATGGCATTGTCTGCGGCAATACGTCCTTGTTTATTGGCGGGTCCGGCAAGCGGTATCATGACCGGAGATCCTGAAACATAATCGATTACTTCGATGGCATCGCCCACGGCAAGAATATCCGAATCCGACGTCCTCAGTGTTTTATCCACAAGGATCCCGCCGCTTTCCCCGACTGAAATACCGGCATCACCGGCCAGCTTGCTTTCCGGTCTTACGCCCACGGCAAGTACGACAAAATCGCATTCGATCTCCAGACCGTTGTCTGTGGCGATCATCAGGCCATCATCGTTTTTTGATATGGATTTGACACGACTGTTAAGATTGCAGGATATTCCCTTTTCCGTTAAATGATCATGGACAATTTTCGCTACTTCCGGATCCAACGGGGCCATTACCTGATTCAGCATTTCTACGATGATGACCTTTATGCCGCGATGAACCAGATTCTCCGCCAGTTCCAGACTGATGAATCCGCCACCGACAATGACCGCCGACTCGGGATTTTTCGTATCGATAAATGTGGTTATCCGATCTGTGTCGGGGATGTTTCGCAGCGTAAAAACGCCATCCAGATTGATCCCTTCAATGGGCGGTTTGACAGGTTCGGCACCGGGAGACAGGATTAATTTGTCATATCGTTCTATATACACGTCACCGGTTTGTATATTTTTTATCTCGACCTGCTTGGCTGTCCTATCTATGGAAACAGCTTCGGACAACACTCTGATATCGATATTATATCTTTGTGAGAATTCTTCCGGCGTGGTTACCAGCAAATCTTCTCTGTCGTCTATCACTTGTCCGATGTAATACGGCAGTCCGCAGTTGGCAAAGGAGATGTACTCCCCCCGTTCCAACAAGATAATTTCCGCCTTTTCATCCAACCTTCTGGCTCTGGCAGCGGCGGTGGCGCCACCGGCGACGCCGCCGATGATGACAAGCTTTACAGTCATACTTCTATGTCTCCATATAACGCCCATGTCGTCAATTTAGGACTTCTCTGAGAGATACAATGAAGTGAAAAGAATTCGTTTATGAATCTAAATAGGTCAAAGATAATGTATATGTCAAGATAATTTTGATTGAATATTTTTTATTTTATTAATTATGATGCTATATAAAACTCAGAAACGCTTAATTAATATGTAATAACAAGAGGATAAGAAACATCGCAGGATGAAATTGGCCAGTGGTGGCAAGCTTGAAAGGTTTGTCAATGTGCGATTTTAACCTTTCCTTTCTCTCGATAACTTTCGCGGAGCAAAATGACCGGTGGCGAGTTGGTATCCAGAAATGCAATTTATGGATGGACACGAGCTCGTACAAGTTACAAAGCATGTGATTCTAATCACAATTTTTTTGACCTTAGATTAAAGTTGATTTTATTATCACTTTAAGCTGCTTTTATTAGCAATCACTTTTTACTTGACAAATTATTGTCACTTAGGATAAATAAAAATTTATGTTGATCTATAATATATTCGGATTTTAAATTTATGATTGGATTTAAACACTTCACATCGATTCAATTAGGTACCGATCAGTTAAACATACCGACGTGGTCTTTAATTTTATTCAGAAATTGATCATTCAGGGAGGGCGACTCATTGCCTTGGCCTATTTCAAAGTGAACATAAAACAGCATAAACCTGAGCGCATCTATCAAACATACTTAAACGATCCGGAAAAAACATCCCCGGAAAATATCAACGAACATAAAATGGAGGCAAACTTAATGACTGACCGAATCATCGACAGATTAAGCAAGGAACAACTGGAAGCAATTTTAGACACACTGCCCCTGGAATTTATTTTTGTGGATCACAAAGACTGTCTTCAATACTACAACAAGCGTGAAAAACGCTCTCGTGAGGGACAGGGACGCGACGATATGCTGGGGAAGAACATTCGGCTTTGTCACCAACCCTCAAGTCAGCCGAGAACCGAACAGTTGCTGAATAATTTCAAGGAAGGTAAAAAGAACGAGGATGAATTCTGGATCGGTGGCAAGGAAAGCACATTGCTGAATCGGTTTTTTGCGGTGAGAGACCAATCAGGCAAATACCTGGGCTGCCTGGAATACGTGCTGGACTTTAGCGCCGTGGAAAAGCTGGCGGAAAAGAAGGCCGGGGCCTATAGATGTAATCCGCCTCCTGCCGACTCAGAAAAACTGGAAGACGAACATTGACAAACTGAGAATTGCAATCAAGTGGGTCTCGGCAAACATAAGAGGAGGAAAACATGCGTCCATTAAAAATAATTGGAATCATCGCTGCAATTGCGGTCATTTTAATCGGGGGATTTGGAATTTGGTTTGTCAAGGTTGACCAAGTCCCAGTTCGAGTTATCACTAGTATGTTTTGGGAACCGGACACCGCTGTCGAGCATTCGGATACAATCGTGGCTATTGAAATGGGATCCAACGAAGATTTTCCTCTTTTATGGAAAAGTGTAGGCAGTTTTTTGGAAGAACATGTTCAAGCCCGTGTTGAAATCATTCATTATCGACAGACGACACCTGCAAAAATTCAAACTATCAATCCCAAGGCTGTTGTACTCACTGGCTATCATCAACCACTGGAGACCTATAAACTTGATGAAATGCAGGGATTGTTTGATTTTCTGACAACCACTAATCTGCCAGTCCTGGGTATCTGCGGTGGTCACCAGTTTATTGGTAAAGCTTACGGTAAAGAAATCGTACCACTGGGAATGGAAGAAAAAGGTTTTATTGCGACAGCATTGTTGAAAGATGATCCTATTTTCAAAGGATTGAATTCACCGATTAAAGTCTACTATTGGCATAAGCTCCAGGTGGAAGCGATTCCTGATGATTTTATCCTGCTTTCCAACAATGAAAACTGTTCTATCGAGGCCATGAGGCACAAAACCAGACCAATCTACGGTGTACAGTTTCATCCGGAATTCTCAACCGATGAATTCAAAGACGGTTTACAAATATTCCTGAATTTTGCCGAAGTTGCTGGTATTGAGCCTCGGAAGTTGCATTAAATTAACAAACCATCGCCCAAATTTAAAATTTTACCGGTATTCACTATAAACGCTGAACAAGGGAACAGGCCATTGCCTATATGGTCGAAAAAACCGGAATACACGAAATGGGCGTGGCAAGGGAAAAAAGGAGTGTTCCATGAAAAAACCCCGGTTAAATCGTTTTACATTCATATCCGCTTTAAGTGTTTTTCTGCTGTTTTGTATATCATCCGTCTTCCCTGTGCTGGCTGGGACACGGGATGTTTTGAATGCAGTGGATGCCGTTGAGCTGCGGATGAAGTCTGTTGCTGACCGGATTCACAATTGGATGGAGCCCGGCAGTAAGGAGTTTAAAAGTTCTAAGCTATTGATGGATGAACTACGGAAGATGAGTTACACGGTTACCGGAGACTTGCTGGTTCCGGCTGATCTCGTTGAGGACGGTGTGGCCAAAACCGCGTTCAAAGCGGAATTGAAAGGAAAGCGCTCGGGACCCACTATCACCATTATGCTGGAGTACGATGCGCTGCCTCACGGGCATGCATGTGGTCACAACTTGATTGCCGGTAGCGGGATGCTGGCTGCCGCAGCTCTGGCCAAACTGATGCCCAACCTTCCTGGTACGGTACGGGTGGTCGGAACACCGGATGAAGAGCGCGGATCACTGGGGGGCG
>JAFDDL010000493.1 GCA_019310865.1 Deltaproteobacteria bacterium
CGGCTTCGGCCATGGTGTAATTGGCAAGCTCTCCGGCGATTTTCATCACCTGTTCCTGGTAAACGATCACACCGTAAGTTTCTTTCAGGATCGGCTCCAACTGGGGAACCAGATATTCCACGGCCTTTCTGCCATGTTTGCGATGCACAAAATCGTCCACCATCCCACTATCGAGCGGACCCGGCCGGTACAGGGCAACCAAGGCGATAATGTCGGCAAAGCAGGCAGGCTTGAGTCGAACCAGCAGGTCCTTCATGCCGCTGCTTTCCAACTGGAATACGCCGGTCGTGTCACCGGTGGACAATAGCGCATAGGTTTTGGCATCGTTAAAATCGAGGTTCGAAAAATCCGGGGGCTCATGGCCCTGGCCCTTGATGAGGGAAATCGTTTTGTCGATGACCGTCAGGTTGCGAAGACCGAGAAAGTCAAATTTGATCAGCCCGATTTGCTCCACCCGCTTCATATCGAACTGGGTAACCACCTCACCCTTTTTACCCCGGTACAGGGGCAGGTATTCCACAAGGGGTTTGTCCCCGATGACCACGCCGGCGGCATGGGTGGATGCATGGCGCGGCAGACCCTCCAGCACCCGGCAAATATCGATTAGCTCGCCGATTTCAGATCGCTCCTCGACCAGCTCTCGTAACCTCGGCTCGGTTTTAAGCGCATCGTCGAGCTTGATATTCAAAACGTCCGGTACAAGCTTTGCGATGGCATCGACCTCCTTTAGCGGAATATCCAACGCACGGCCCACGTCGCGAATCACGGCCCGGGTCTTGAGTTTTCCAAAGGTGATGATCTGTGCAACATAATCGCCCCCGCCATAGCGGTCTACGACGTATTTGAAAACCCGCTCCCGACCATTTATGCAAAAATCAACGTCGATATCCGGCATGCTGCTTCGAGCCGGATTTAAAAATCGCTCAAAAATGAGCCCATGCTCAATGGGATCCAGGCCGGTAATTTTCAGCGAATAGGCCACCAGGCTTCCGGCCGCGGACCCGCGCCCAGGCCCCACCGGTATTCCGTTTTCCTTGGCGAATCGAATAAAGTCCGAAACGATGAGAAAATACCCTGAAAATCCCATCTTTTTGATAATGGAACTCTCGTATTCCAACCGCTCATCATAGACGGTTCGATCCAGATCGGGGTTTTTGGCCAGGGCATATTCAAACACCGTTTTGTATCCGGCGCGCACTTCCCGATCGAATAAATCATCGGCGCTCAATTCATCGCCGCTGTCAAAGGCTGGGAAATGGTAGTTCTTGAAATCAAAATCAATGTGGCATCGATCGGCAATGGCCCGTGTGTTGGCAAGGGCTTCCGGATAATGCCCCAGCGTGTCTTGTATTTCACGCTGGGATTTGAAATAGAGCTGATCCGTTGCGAACTTGAATCGGTCGCTGTCAAAGATGGTCTTACCGGTCTGAATGCATAGCAACACTTCATGTGCGCGAACATCCTTTTTATCAAGATAATGACAATCGTTGGTGGCGACCATGGGAATTGAAAGCCGTTGGCTCATGTCCAGCATGGCCTCATTGACAAGCGCCTGGGCGGGTATGTCGTTATGCTGCACCTCAAGGTAAAATCGATCTTCGCCAAAAAGCGACTGGTAATACCTCGCCGCCTCATCGGCCTTGTCCGGCCTGTTTTGCTGAATCAATCTGGGGATTTCACCATGCAGGCAAGCGGAAAGTGCAATCAGGCCGTCGCTATGGGTCTGGAGCACCGCCTTATCGATTCGGGGCTTATAGTAAAACCCCTCCAATTGTCCAATGGTGGCCAAATGGCAGAGATTTTGGTAGCCTTTTTGATTTTCAGCAAGCAAGATCAGATGGGAGAGTCCCTTGCTGTCCATTGGGGTCTTGTCCTGGAGGCGACGGGGCGCAAGATAGCATTCACATCCGATAATCGGTTTGATGCCCGCCTTTTTGGCCTTTTCAAAAAACTCGATGGTGCCGAACATGGTCCCGTGATCGGTAATGGTCAAGGCATCCATGCCATATTCCTTGGCCCGGGCAATCAGGGCATCGAGCCGAATGGCGCCGTCGAGAAGGCTGTATTGGGTATGGACATGAAGGTGTACGAAATTATCAATGCTGGACATAGGCCCTCTGCGGATTCTCTCTGACGCATTCATTTGAATTCTGATTTAAAGTGGTCTCTGAACCATACGGGGCCAACTTCAGTCAAGTCGATAATTGGGCGATTCCTTTGTGATAATCACGTCGTGCACATGACTTTCTCGCAGGCCGGCGGCACTGATTTTTATAAACCGGGCCTTTTCCCTGAGCTCCTCGATGGTTCGAGTCCCCACATATCCCATACCGGCTTTCAGACCGCCCATAAGTTGGGCCAGATTTGCCGCCAAAGAACCTACATACGGGACCCGGCCCACAATGCCTTCGGGAATGACTTTATCGCCTTCCGCCTCTTCCCCCTGATAATAACGATCTTTGCTGCCTTTTCGCATGGCTTCAAGCGATCCCATGCCGCGATAGACCTTGTAGTTTCGTCCCTGAAAAAACACCTCTTCCCCAGGACTCTCATCCGTTCCGGCAAACAAGCCGCCCACCATGACAACATGCGCGCCGGCGCCGATGGCTTTGGTGATGTCACCTGAAAATTTTATACCCCCGTCGGCGATCAGGGGGACGCCGGTCTTACTGGACACACCCCGGCAATTCATGATGGCCGTCGCTTGGGGAATTCCGACACCGGCAACAATTCGAGTCGTGCAGATCGATCCCGGACCGATACCGATTTTGATGCCATCCACACCGGCATTGACCAAGTCTTCTGCTCCCCTGGCGGTGGCGACATTACCGGCAACCAATTCGATTTCCGGAAAATTGCTTTTGAGCTTGATGACCGAGTCGATGACATTTTTCGAATGCCCGTGTGAGGTATCGATACAGATCACATCGGCGCCGGCCTTAAGCAATGCCTCGGCCCGCTCTTCCATATCCGTACCGACACCCACCGCCGCTCCCACGCGCAGCCTGCCCAGATGATCCTTGCATGCTTTTGGATATTTTTTGATCTTTTCGATATCTTTAATGGTGATCAGGCCGGTGAGTTTTCCTTTTATGTCAACCACCAGGAGTTTTTCAATGCGATGCTGGTGGAGGAGTTTTTTCGAGTCGTCCAGGGATATCCCTTCCGATACGGTCACCAGGTTGTCCTTGGTCATCACGTCGCTGACATTTTTATCCAGGTCGGTTTCAAATCTCAGATCACGGTTGGTAACGATACCAGACAGTTTCTCGCCAACGGTAACCGGAACCCCTGAGATCCGATACTGTTCCATCAGCTCCAGCACTTCCCGAATTTTCTGATCCGGATGAATCGTAACCGGATCCACGATCATTCCACTTTCAGACTTTTTCACCCTTCCGACTTCCAGAGCCTGGCTTCCGACGCTCATGTTGCGATGAATAAACCCGAGGCCGCCCTCCCGGGCCATGCTAATGGCGGTATTTGCTTCGGTGACGGTATCCATTGCAGCGGAAACGATGGGAATATTCAAATTGATATTTTTCGTCAACCGAGTAGCGGTGTTGACGTCTTTGGGCAGCACATCCGAATAACTCGGGATTAACAGTACGTCGTCAAATGAATATGACGCTTCGGGTGGAATCTTCATCAGGGGGGGGCCTCCAAAAAAATGCTAAATTAACAATGTGTTATGAATTAACCAGGTAATCGAAGCGGATATTAATC
>JAFDDL010000494.1 GCA_019310865.1 Deltaproteobacteria bacterium
ACTTAGCACTCAGCACTTTTTTTAGAAATCAGCACTTTTTTTTAGGAAGCCAATTCAAAATCTGCCGAAGATCCGTTATGATCAAGTCAGCCGCCAACCCCTCGCACACCGGATCCTCCTCTCGAAGACGCAAAGATCGTGAATCCACAGCAAAAAGCGCTGTAGCAAACCCCACCGACTGTGCCGGGTAAATGTCATTTCGCATATCATTTCCCACATACAGCGTTCTATCCGTGGAAATGTTTTTTTTATTTAGGACCTGTTTGGCCGACTCAAACATCACCAGAGACGGTTTGGCCTGCCCGGTTTCATAGGAGAAGTACGTCAATTCGGGCAAAAAACCCAAGTCGGCCAATGATGAACCCAAAAACCACTCAAAAAGCCGGGGTGTGTAAAACTGTGCATTTGAAATAATCCCCATTCCAATGCCCGATTCGCGACAGGCCATCAGCACCGACTTCAAGTGGGGCATGGGATAGATGGGATTGGCAAGCAGCTCGAATTCCACGGCAAACCGCCGGACGGTGGCCCGATCGGAGATGCCCAGGATCGATGCCCAGATTTCATCGATTTGAACCTCCGGATAATCAATGCCATCCTGCCTCGATTTCAAATGGCTTTTTTCGATGGCCGCCACAAACTTCGCAATCAATCCCTCGGGATCATCATCAACGCCGTATTCTCGAAGCAGACCTTCAAACCTGTCTGATCGGTGAAAGCTGTCCCGGGCCAGACTGATATCTCCGGTACCGCTGATAAATAAGGTTCCGTAGATATCAAAAAGAATGCACTGAACCCGAAACGCTAACTGCCCACCAGGAGTCATTCCGGTGGAAACGGGCGTCATGGGAGACACGTGCCGGGAGATGAGCGCATCATCGATCATGGTCACTCCATTTTAACAGGCTGAACCGGTCCAGGTCCAGAAAATGATCCAACAAGTTTTTTTTGCATATCGAATGAGAGGCGCTATCCATCACTTTCCTGTATACCCCCATCAGGGTTTCCTGATAGGATCGCTGGTCATATCGATTCAAGACCACGTTCCGATTGGCCTCGATTCGCCAATGGTGATCTGCTAACCGGCCGGGAAAGGAAAGGGCCCGGTTCACACCAATCAGCTCCTGCCGGGCACCTTTCACTAAGATGAGCCTGTCCAGAACCTGCTTCTGGTAGGCCTCGTTTAGCAGCCCGAAATCGATTACGCCTCGTTGACGCATCTGCGAAACCGCCCCGGCAATCACTCCGGCGTCTATTGGGTATTGGAAACGCGCGCAGGCATCCGCTACGGCGGCTTGCCATTTTTTTAAAAATTCCCCCGAATCGATCCAGTCCAGGGGAATGTCAATGGTGTCGTAGAGATGATCCAGGCAAAGCCCGTTTTTTTCAAAATCGCGACAGATCGGGCCAAGCCGCCGGCCCCAGAGAAGTTTGCCAGCTGTCCAGGGCTCCAGAAAAGAAAAACCGAATCCTTCCGTGACACTGGTGGTGAGTATCAACGCGGCATTGCGGACCAGATCCGGAAAGGATTTGCCAACGCCGGCCTCGAACCTGACGGGCAATCGGTGCTGCTTAACATAGGCCTGCCACCCCTCATAAGCTGGAAAGTCTTCAGGGCTGTTCGGGGGCAGGGTGATTGCCAGGGGCCGGTTTTCCGAAAAGAACAAGGAGACGAGGATGGCTTCACCGATGTTTTTACGTCGAATGGCCCGGACAGGATATAAAACCGGGTGGGTATCTCCGATCGGTTCCTCGAAAATGTCCAGGGGGGTGACGGTGTTTTCGATCAGGTGAAGCCCCTTTCGCTTCAAGCCGGACTGCAGCAAAATATCATAATCACGCGAGTTGATGACCGCGTAATGGCAGTTTGCAGGGTAGGCTTCGGAAAAATAGGCGCCCGGACGTCCGTCTTCGGCAAAATCGTGTATTTGAAGCAAAAGGGGATGCCCCCAATCCTGAAGCGATTTCAAAATGCCCAGAAACGCGCGGTTTTTTGCCAGGATCGGATTGTGTACATGAAGCACGTCGCAACCGGTCGGCCACCGGGCAAAAATGGCATCGGATACGGCCTTTGCCACCAATTCCGGTGAATCGCCGCCCTGTTTTTTCGAATCGTAGGCCAGGCCGTCAATGGCTACCGGTTCAACCCCTGGTGCTTGGGGCGGCCTTTCTCCGCTGATTGCCATCACGTGACCGCCGGCACGCCGAACGGCTTTTATCTGATGCCCGATGACGGTTGTGACCCCACCAGGCTTTAGATGATAATGGAGAAATGCAATTTTCAATGGCTAATCCGTCATAAAATCAACCGCAACAATGCTGTCACATGCGATTCGGATTTTATTTACCACCCCCACGTGGTCCGGATGCGTCTGGTAGGCTTTCAAGCCGGCTTGATCCACAAATGCGGATACAAGCCCAAAATCGTAAGAGCGATCCGATCGAACCACATCCCGGCCCAATTCATATCCCTTGATTTCCGGTATCCGGCCGGGAAGCCCGGCCAAACCCGCTTCGATGTCCTGGATATCCATATCGGTCGTGTCGGTTTTAAATTTCAAGAGCACCACATGTTTGAGCATACTCGTATCTCCTTTCGTGCAATTAACGGAAAAAGTGTATCATTTTTCCAAAATGCGATCAACTAAGGGTTCGCGCAGGAAAGCGTAGTCTCCGACAATTAATTCACAATTTTAGGTGTTGAGGCGCCCAGCTGGCAAGGCACGAAAATTAAAGAATATCAGGATATTCTGTATTTTCGTAACGCCGCCGGATGGGATGCATCGACGCATAAAATGTGAAGTTATTTTTTCGCGAGCCCTAAGCACTCTGATTCATAAACCATCAATTTTGCCTTGAAAGTTGAACAAAGAAATATTATAGAATCCCTTTCATAAACGATAAATGCGTCTAATACTGTTTACATAAAGAAATCTCGAATGCCGATTTGAGGAGGTTGGGATGCCTAAAGCTGTAACCGTGTGCGTGTGTGCGATGATAATGGCCATTTTTGGTGTCGTATTGAATGTTTCCGGACAGACCGATGAAGATTTATGTATACCCATGGGGACCATCATACTCGAACCTCCCGAAGGGATTGAGCAAAAAAGATCCTCTGTTGATTTTCCCCACTCGGTCCATTTCGACTACGCCTGCCGGAAATGCCACCATACCTGGAGCGGCAGGCAGCAGGTGCAAAACTGCACAACATCCGGATGCCATGACCTGCTGAAAACCCTGAAAACATCCCAAACCGATAAAATCGACCAGGCCCTGGTCATACGGTATTACAAGAAGGCCTACCACGAAATGTGCATCGGCTGCCACAAGGATATTAAAAAGAAAAACAAAGAGTTGGAGTTTTCCAAAAAGAACCTTGACGAGCCGTTGGCAATGACCGGCCCCACCGGCTGCGTTAAATGTCATCCCAAGGCGGAATAGACGATTTTGCCAAAAATATGAACAGTTTAACGTGTGCTTGTGGGAAGATACAAGACTAAGAACGAATAAATACTCAGTGTCTAAGTACCGAGCACTCAGCACCCAGCACTGAGTACCTAATAATGGGGGGTGACCAATGTCAAAATGGGCGATATGGGGAATTGTTCTGGTCGTGAGCGGTGGCGTGCTCCTTGCATTTGAAAGAATTTCCCGGCTCATGGAACTGAGCGAGAGCAAGTGGGAAAGCATGGCGCTGGTGGACCTGTTGGCCCCGGAAAGG
>JAFDDL010000495.1 GCA_019310865.1 Deltaproteobacteria bacterium
CCCGGGCAATGGTCATATGGATTTCCTGATTCGCCTTCAAAAACCCTTGCTGGCGCCCCCGGTCGCCCGGCGTGTAGCGCACCTGCCATTTTTTATCGAGCTGACGAATGATGTCCGCATCCACGCGCCCCAAAGCCTTTTGCGAGATGGCGGTTTCGAGAATAATCCGAAACTCAATGATTTCATTTACATCTTTCAACGTCAGGGGGGCCACCATGTACCCGCTTCGGGGAACAACCTGTACCAGGCTTTCCTGCAGAAGCCTCGCCAATGCATTTCGAATCGGTGCCTTTCCCATATTCAATCTGTCGGAAAGCTGGGCCTCTGAAACGCTTTCCCCTGGCGCCAGGTCGCCGCATAAAATCATCTCCTTGATGCGCTCGTAGGCAACATCATTTAAACGCCGTGTCGTCGGGGGCTCCGAATCGGCGCCCTTTCTCTGCGGCTTGCTCTGTGATGTTTTCCCCATCATGCAGTCTCCTTTTTCTAAGGGCTCGAGCGAACATAAACGCGCATTCACATCTGACCTTTTACGCCATCTATATTATATAAGGTAAAAAGTCAATAATAAATTTCAGTTTATATATTTATTTTCTAATAATATATCAAACTGACATGTCAACTAATGCGGATATACGAATTTCGATAATGACTCCTCACCGATTATATGCGAAAAGCCGTTGGGAACATCATGGCAGGTGCGCTCACCGATTTTTCACGCTGTACCCATAAAAAAATGGCCGCCCGGGAATTAAACCCGGACGGCCATTCTGGCTTCTCTCACCTTTAACTGGCCATAACCGAATTGGGATAGTGATTTTGGAATCGGCTCGGTTACATTATTCAGTATTGCGTGTTTCGCTTGTTATTGTTCGTGCTGCGCATTTTATTTGATGTAGTAGCCCGAAACTCGCCACTTTCCGTCCGGTTCCATCATGGGCGTGACCGTTTCCACAGCTTGCTTTTTGTTTTCAAATACCGTGTTGAATTGGATGACAACATATTCTCCGTCGGGTGTCCCCGGCAAAGCGGTCATGTAATTCATGCCTTTGACACCTCTGGAAATCAGTTTACCCATGGGACTCCGCCCCGCATTCAATGACTGCTCCCATTGTTCCGTTGTGACGGCATTCTTCAAATATTTTGCTGCTTCGTTCCAGCTTTCTATATATTTTCCGTCGTCCACCATCTGCAGCCATGCTTCGGCAGCGGACAATGCAGCTTTTTCCTTTTCCGATGCCACCGCCATTTGTGTGAATACAACCACTATCCCCAATACAATCAGAAATACCTTGACTCGGACCATTGTTTTCTCCTTTTCGTTCACATGTATTTTTTCCCGATGTTAAACGCATTTCCTATAAGATCGCCCACACGGTGATATCGCTGAATTTCAGGGCTGAATACAACAGGGCGAATCTTGTCAATATCCGGCTTGCCATCATCAGTTAGCATGCCATCATCAATTTTTGCATCTATAACCTCACCCACAAAATGGGTGTGCAGACCGATTTCATAATGATGAATGACCTTGCATTCTAAAATCATCGGAAATTCCCCAACGTACGGCGCATCAACCAGTTCGGATTTTACAGGCGTCAAACCCGTTTTCTCGAATTTATTGACGCTTCGGCCCGACACCATACCAAAAAAATCTGCCTCTGAAACATATTGTTCAGACGGAACACTAAGGGTATAGGCCCGTTTTTCCATGATATTGCCATATGTATAAGTGGCTTTACGAAGAGAAATGGTCACGCAGGGCGGCTTGGAACAACAAATGCCACCCCAGGCAATGGTCATAACATTGGCGTTTCCGTCAGCATCGTATGACCCGACACACCAGACCGGCGTGGGAAAGATAAGTGTTTTGCTGCCAAAGGATTTTTTCATATTATAAGCCTCCTCAATCAAATTAAAAAATCCGGCAGCCATTGAAAAGGCAATGGGAGCACATGCCGCTACCGATTCTAACCGCAGACCTCCTTGAATACCCGCAAGAAGTTTTCACCGAGAATGCCCCGAATCTGGTCATCACTATACCCCCTCTTGAGCAGCCCCCGGGTAATGTTTGGAAAATCCCGGCCATCCCTAAAACCCTTCAATGTCTGATCCATCCGAATATTATCTGCACTGCGGAAACCGAGTTCATCCAACATGCCGCCCAAGGTTGCCTCCCCTTCTGCATGAGTAACCTGGAGCGGCCAGTCCGTTCCGATGCCCACGTACAGAGGTCCCACCAGATTCGCCACATAGTCGATATGATCCAGCATGTGTTCGATGGTGGGTACCGGATCCGGAGAAAGAAAAAACGGCACGGTCACGATACCGATCACACCACCGGTATCGGCGATGGCCTTGAGTTCTTCGTCACTTTTTCCCCTGGCGTGTAAATAGACGCTCGATGAGGCGGTGTGTGTCGCCACCACGGGTGTCCTGGAAAAAAGGCAGGCATCGAGTGTCGTCTGTTTGCCGCAATGCGCTGTATCCACCACGATTCCCAGCTCGTTGCACCGTTTTACCACTTCAACACCGTAATTGCTCAACCCGGCATCCACTCGCTCCGTGCAACCCGCCCCGGTATGGTCCATACTGTTGTAGGTGAGCATCAACACGCGCAGTCCTTTATGGTAAGCTGCATCGATGGTGTTGATGTCTCTGGGTATCGGCGTTACCGGTTGGCAGTATCCAAAAAACGCGGTTGTGTTTTCTTTCTTTGCCCGTTTAAAGTCTTCTGCAACCAGAACCTGCCGGGTCCACGACAGTTCGCCCAAAAGCCGCTCCCGGATTTCACCGAAAATCCCTTCCATGGCAGCATCCGGCCTAATCCCAATGGGGCAGCCGGTCACACCGCTCTGATGCCACCATTTTTGGATAATCAACGATTTGCCTGAAATGGCCAGGTCATAGGGAAGATAAAAGAGGGCGGCATAGCGTTCCCACCCCTGTTTTCCCATGACGGCCGCATCGATGTCGGCCGAATCGATTTCTTTGAAAATATTGGCCCCGCCCGGATGCTGACACACCATGTCAATGATAAGACTCTTCTGGTGCAAGTGCATGGACCGATTCTCCTGTGCATCGGTCAGCCCAAAATCGTACCCGCCGGGTCGTTTTTCTTCTGTCATGTTAACCTCTCTTGTTCATCATAACCCTAAATTTTTAAATGTTTATACTATTATCTGCGGAAATTGTCAAAACGGCGCGATAGTTTGAGAAAGCAACAAATCTTTCTGATGTTTAAATCTGCAACAAAAATATATTTTTCTCCTTGACTTTGGATGCCTCGTTGCCTATAAGCGGCTTAGGGCTCGGGAACTTGGAAACGCCAATTGCATCATGAAACCAACGCGAATTGATGAATACCGAGATTAATTAAAGAAAAGAGAGCCAGTTTCAAAACGTTCAAGTTCGGTTCAGATCAAGGCGGACAAAAATTTTAACCACAGGCATACATTGAGTATTCCGAGGATTAAAATTTTTGTCCAACGCCGATATGGGCCGAAATCGGACGTTTTGAAATTGGCTCAAGAATAAGGAAAAAATGATGACATCCTCAGCAGAGACAGTAAAAAACGATGTATTAAAACGATATGAAGAGAGAACGAAAAAATCCAAAGCCCACAATGAGGCCGCCAAGCAGTTTCTGCCGGGTGGAGACACCCGTTCCATTGGCTTTTACCCGCCTTATCCGGCGTTTGCGGTGGAAGGCAAAGGCG
>JAFDDL010000496.1 GCA_019310865.1 Deltaproteobacteria bacterium
TTGAAATCGCCGCACAGAGGACCGGTTTGCATAACCACATCATCCCACCGCAGATGATGGGGTGCTCGATGCCGAACATTTCAGTGATTTTGGTTTGAATCATGGAAGGCTCCTTTCTGAATTCTGATACTGAATTCTTCAAATAAAATAGTTTATTTTAATACCAGACATCCAGCTCCCGCATCTGCTCTTGCAGTTCTAATAAACTATTGGTGGATTTTTTTCCACCCATTTTTATGAAATGGTAAACGATTGCGTTGGAAAGTGAAAAAGCGGCAACCGCCGAACTATAGACAAAATCGCCGGATATGGCCGTGATTAATGAGTGATCGGCGTATTGAAGCAATGGGGACACCGTACTGTCGGTAATGGCGACCGTGGTGGCCCCTTTTTCCTTGCCCCTTCTCATGGTATCGACCGTGAAACGAAATCCCTTTCCAAAGCTGATGCCGATGATCACATCACCGGGTTTACTGTGCCGGATAAAGTCAAATGAAAATATATTGATACTCGTTATTTCCAGGACACCGGGATGAAAGGTTCGCAATTCTCCGCCCAGGAAAGTGGCAATGGATCTTGCCGTCGTATGAAAGCCGAAGATATAGGTGCGGTTGGACTCATGAATGAGTCTGGCAATGTTTTCGATATCTTCGACTTTTATATTCGAAACGGTTTCGTTTAATACCTCGATGTCTTTCAATAACGACTTTGTGACGATACCGGTTTGATTTTCTTCCTGCTCCAGGGATTTAAGGACAATTTCATACGGATTTTGCTTTTTTTTGAACGTATCCTGTTTGTCCCGTTTGAGCTCATTATACCCGCTATACCCCAGATCTTTGGCAGCGCGCACAATGGTGGCGGCATTCACATCGAGTTTTGCGGCCAATATTCGTGATGTGGAAATGGCCACATCATCCGGGTTGTCAATGATGTATTTGATGACACGGCGACGCTTTTTGGGGATTTTGGTAAGATCTTCAACCACGGGTTTTCCTTTCGTTTTGTGTAAGCCGGGTATCTATAGAACCGAAACCCACAATTTTTTCAGTTTTCTCGGCACCAAGCCAGTGAGGGATCGGTACTTCCGTCACCGCCATGGGCTTCCAGGCGTCGTCTCCAGTCCAGATCCTTTCCCACAATCAACACCAGCACGACCGCTGTTGCAAGCCACATGAGCGGCCCATCGAGGGTAAATCCGCCACGAGCGCCCACATTGGCCGAGCTGAACATGCCGCCCACGAGATTGAACGAGCCGTGTAGCATGATGGCCGGCAGCACGCTGCCGCCGGTAATGTTCACGAAATAACCGGCCACCACGCTCATACTGCAGCAGCTGATTAAAAAAAGCAACTGTCCGATGAGTAAATCGGGCACACCCTGTGCTCCGGACAGTAAACTCGGCACCTCCCGGGGAAAATGCCAGAAGCACCAGAGCACACCGACCAAGATTGATGCTTTCAGGGGGTTGCCGACTTTTCGGATCATCAATGGCAATGCATAGCCCCGCCAGCCAAGCTCTTCCAGCAACGCTCCCTGGTTGACGAACAGCCCCATCAGCCAGGTTGACAAAAATATAACCGGATCGATCAATCCGAGATGCGTTAGAAACCCGTCAACCCGTTCCGGATTCCCGAAGTAATATTCTCTCAGGCAAACGACCACCACCATGACAGCCAGGGTCACCAACAACAACCCGTAAATCCGCAGACCTTCTCGTCCCGTTACGCTACCCTGAACCGGTTTGTACAGCCGCAGCAGCGCCTTGATAGCTGCTTTGCCATGGGTTAACGCTGTGGTGATGACGGCGGCGCAGGTTGGGGCGAACGGAAAAAAGAAAAAGGGCGCGGCAAGGGGCATCATGATATACCCGGTCACATACAAAACGACACTGTCATTGTGGTGGAAAATAATATTGTATTGTTCAATCAGTCGATCACGCAGCGAATAAAAATTCCCGGCATAAGACTGATCGACGCCATACAGGCTCTGCCAGACAACCTCCAGGACCATCATGTAAGAAAATAAGACGGTGGGAAACGCGATGGCGATCAGGTAATAACCGGCGATCGGGTTTTTTTTCAAAAAGTCTTTGATCATTCATGCACCCCCATTTTTTTAAAAAGGTTATAGATGAGAGGTGACACAAAGTCAAGAATAATTATGTTTATGTTGCTTTTAAATAAATAATAAAACTTTGTTGCTTTGAAACGGGCCGCCATTATATTCTCTTCATAATGGGATACCGCGGTAACCGTTCCACAAACAAAAAGCAAACTCATCATGAAAGTTTTTTAGGGACAACGCGCACTCATTTTCAAGGTTTACAAAATCGTTTTGCTACGGAAGCCCAATATCCGACAATGTATATCGAATCACCCATTCTTTGAAGAACGGACTGTCAAAATCGTATCCCGTGGGAGTTGTAACTTTTTCTCGCGTATAGGGGTCTTGACGGATTAGATGGCCTGCCTTAATCAAGCTATTGACCGTGTTGATGACCGTTCCGCTGGATCCCAATGTAAATTTGTTGAGGGTTTCCCGCGTTGTCAGGCCCTTATTGCCGGCGGCTACAGCGCGTAGAACATTTTGCTGATGGGCGGTGAGAGAAAGCCAGCACGCGTATAGAAGATCATGTTCCTCGAAAATAATATCCTCAAAAGCATGTTCGACATCTTCAACTGAAGCGCTTCCCACAGAAACGGCCCGGTCATAACATCGGCGTGCCACCTGCACAATATCTCTCGTTCGGCCGCCTGTCCGATGAACAATATGGTCTCCGACCCCCTGAATTTCGATGCCTGCGTCTGACATTCGCTTATCGATCCATTCGGCCATGTGGCGTGGATTTATGGGGCCAAAGGGCAGTTTGTCCACCAGTTTATACAGCGCGCCTTTATTATTTACCATACGCTGAATAAGATGCTCTCTCGACCCAGACAAGACATATCCGATATTTCCGTGCTGCTGGATGGAAGCTCTAAAATCCCACTCCGCTGTTTCGCCACCAAATTTGTGGATCTCTTGAAATTCATCTAATGCCATACCCACGGTGATCTTTCGCTCCCCGGCCGTTTCGTTAATAGCGTCCAAAACATTGCTGAAGGTCTGTCTTTGTTTTCCGATCTCTTCGCCGCGCAGATTGATATCGATACTGGGCAAAGGAATGCCGGTTGTTGAATCCGGAGTCAGTGAAATCGTCACATTCAGGCGGGTGACAATATCGCTGATAAAATTTTTCCACTTTTTCCCCAGAATCCTGGAGGCTGCCGCAAGGATGCGGTTCCCCATATCCACCGCAGTTGAAGCGGTAGAAAGGTCGACCAGAAAGGCGTGGCCGCCACTTTTATTTACAGTATCCACGGCTTTCATGATAGCGGAGGTCTTTCCCATACGGCGTGGGCTGTAAACCAACAATTTACTTCCCGGATCGGTCAGTGCCCGTACCAGGCGTTTGAGCTCATCATCCCGGTCGGTGAAAAAGTCGTCCCCTACAAGTCCATGAATCCTGAACGGATTTCCAACCACTCGATTCTTCATGTCAGGTCTCCAAAATGCCGGTTGTAAGTGTAAAAGGCAGTTTACTGTGTTTTGTGAAACTTTGCAATAATAAAGTTTATTTGATTTGTGTTAACAAACTTTTTTATAACACAGTAATAATTTAGCCAAAATAGTCATCAACAACGCA
>JAFDDL010000497.1 GCA_019310865.1 Deltaproteobacteria bacterium
ATGGGGCTTTGGCAATGTCGTCTCACTGAGAGGGGGAAGGCATCTTGATGGATCCCCGACTACTGAATTTCTCCCGGATATCCCGTCGGAAGTAGGACAAGAATTATTTGGAGTACCAACAGCATTTGAACCAGCCACATACGAGGGGAAAGGAAAATTGGTGGCATGGTTCAGTAAATTCAAAGCTGCGGTGGACAGTACCGGGATTTGCTATTTTGCATCCTATTGGGGAAGTATTGAACATTGTGGACCTGACGATCTGGCTGGAGCCTTGTCCACCGTAATGGACAGAAAGATGTCTGGAGAGGATTTTCTAGAAATAGGCGAACGGATTATCAATATCGAAAAAGCCTTCAATACGTTGCATGCTGGTTTTACGAGAAAGGACGATTATCCCCCTGCAATATATATGAACGAGTCGATTAAAACAGGTCAATACAAAGGGGAGTTGGTAACAAGAGAAGGCCATGATAAGATGCTAAATGAATTCTACGATGTCCACGGTTGGGATAAAGAGACGGGCTGGCAGTTTAAGGAAACGCTTCAGGATTTGGAGCTTCCCGAGGTTGCAAAAAGATTGGATCAGGCAGGCAGGCTGCCGAAATGAACGGGGAAACCCAACGAACAATCTCATCGCGGACATACACTTTGCACAGAACAATTTGCATACATAAAATTCAGACATGACAACAGCAAACATGGAAGTTCAAAAATGTGAGGGGGAAAAATGCCGGAAATACTGGTAACTCCTGAAAGAGGACTGGTTGATGAAAAATTGAATATTCGCCTTTGTGGATTTAGATCCGGAGAACGGATTACTCTCAAAGCAAGCGAGTCTGACCTGAAGTTGTTGTCTCAGGCGACGTTTGTCGCAAATGATATGGGTATTGTCGATTTGGCTTCACAAAAGCCCTGTTCGGGAAGTTATGACTGGATCGATCCAATGGGCTTAATTCTGTCCATGAAACCCGTTGATGAAAATCGGGAGCCGCTCATGAAATACCCTTTGAATCCTCAAACAGTGACGTACACAGCTTTGGTTGATGGAAAACCGGTCGCGAATAAATCGATCGATCGGATATGGTTAGCTGACGGTGTCACCCGGATTGTTGTCGAAGAAAGCGGATTGCACGGTGTCTGTTTCTTCCCTGCAGGTGAGGGACCTCACCCTGCGATACTCCATGTAAGCGGCTCCGATGGCGGCCTGGATGAAGATCGTGCCGCTCTTTTTGCTGCCCACGGTTTTGCAACATTGACCCTTGGCTATTTTTTTTATCAAGGATGCCCGGAAAATCTGAGGAATATTTCATTGGAATATTTTGGAAATGCTATAAAATGGTTTGATGCCCATAAGGAAATTAATTGCAATAGGCTGGCAGTAACCGGGTCATCACGGGGTGGTGAATTATCACTCATACTGGGTTCAACCTTTCCACAATTCAAAGCCGTTGTTGCCCTTGTGCCAAGCGCTGTGGTGTGGCCGGGTATCACTAGCGATAAACAAATGGACGCGGTTGCATGGACTTACCACGGCGAACCGATCCCATCTTTAAAGTGGTACGTCTCAGAGTCAGAGGAGGCACTCACACCTTCCGATTTACCGACTGCAGAGCCGCCGGCTACTGCCCCTCTCTTCCTGGAGTGGATGAAGGATGAAGAACAGACTAAAAGATCAGCGATACCCGTTGAAAAAACAAATGGGGCGATTTTACTGATCTCTGCCGGTGACGATCATCTGTGGCCCAGCTCGTCTTTTTCAAAAATGGTTATAACAAGGTTGGATGAGTATCAATTCTCTCATCCCTATAAACATTTAGACTACATGGGAGCCGGCCATGCGATATGGGCTCCTTACTTACCTTTAGTGACGGGTTCTTTTACATATCCAGTTGTTGGGTATAAAATGGCTTTAGGGGGTAAGCCTAAAGATCAAGCCTCTGCAAACGCTGACGCTTGGGAAAACCTGATAGGGTTTCTCGGTGAACACCTTTAATGAAATAATAAAAAATCTAATGAGAGGGTTGCAATGATAGAATCGTCACGCTCGGATTATGCATCAGGTCACTTTAGGCTTTTGAGCGAAGACCATATCCAAGAGATCCGGCGAACCGCTTTTGAGATTCTGGAAGAAACAGGGGTTCGTGTCACTCATCGTGAAGCGCTTAAGTTACTGAAATCGGCCGGTGCTTGGATAAAAGACAATCGGGTGCGACTTCCCCGCTTTATTGTAGAGCAGTGCCTTCAGACTGCTCCAAAGCTGATCACAGTCTATGATCGCGACGGCGACCGGTCCATGGAAGTGGAGGGGCGAAAGACTTATTTTGGATGTTCCACAGGCTCTCCCAATATTTTGGATCCCTTTACGGGTAAGATACGAGAAACACGTTTGGAGGATATCCGGCTGGGTGCCAAAATCTGCGATGCGCTTCCGAATATCGACTGGGTAATGCCCATGGGTTCATGCCGAGACATCGAACCGGAAAACGCCCGAGATGTGTTTGATTTCGAAGCTCTGGTTACCAACACAAATAAGCCCATTGTAATGCTCAGCTACTCACTGCGAGCCTGCGAGTATGTTTATGAGATGGCTGCAACCATCGCTGGTGGGGTGGATGAACTTCGTAAGAGACCTTTTCTGATCGGTTATCCTGAACCTATTTCGCCCTTAGTATTTCCGGACGACGTAGCGGAAAAAATTCTATTTTATGCCGGCCTTGGCATGCCCCAGATCCCAGGATCTGTGTGTCAAATGGGCGCTACTGCCCCTGTGACGATCGCCGGTGCCGTCGCTCAAAATCTTGCTGAAAGTCTTTTTTCCCTGGTTCTAAGTCAACTAAAAAAACAGGGCGCCCCGTGTTTTTTAAGCGGAAACATCTCATGCTTTGACATGGGCACGGCTAGAATTTCTCCCGGTGCACCAGAAAGCAGTCTTGCTATTTCAGTTCAAGCTGAGGTAGCTCAGTCATTTGGATTGCCCACTTGGGGATTAGCCGGGTGCTCGGATTCGAAAATGATCGATGCTCAAGCAGGGGCGGAATCCATGTTCTCGATAATCACACAAGCGCTGGCAGGTCTGAACCTCGTGCACGATGTGGGTTATCTGGACGGCTCCATGGTCTGCTCAGTAGACATGCTGGTTCTGGGAGACGAATTGATAGGCATGGCCAAGCGGTTTATCGAAGGCGTGAAAATTTCTCAGGAAACGCTGGGGCGGACTTTGATCAGCAGCGTGGGGCCTGGAGGTAATTTTTTACAGGAACAGCACACCTTCGATCATTTCAAAAAAGAGTTGTGGATGCCGACTCTGATGACACGACAAGACTACCATACATGGCAGGAAGGTGGTGGTAAGGATATGGCCACCAGGGTCAACGAAAAGGTGCGCGAAATCAGTGAAACCCATCAAATAAAGCCTTTACCGGAATCAACTACTGCCGCAATCGCCGAATTGAAGGCGAAGGCCATAGAAGAATTACGGATAAAATGACGCGGGTGTTAAATCCATCCGTTAGCGACGCGGTAGGCTCCATCGTCAAGAGAGACAGAAAAACATATAAAATATTCTTGAAGCATTTGGAGAAAAAATGGAAAATGTATATAAAGGCATTGCAGAGGCACTGATGGAGAAAAGGCGTGACTCGGTCGTCAGCTTAACGAAAAAGGCGCTCGACCAGGGTCTGTCCCCCG
>JAFDDL010000036.1 GCA_019310865.1 Deltaproteobacteria bacterium
TAAACGGCCTGGTTCAAGGACAATTGCCGCAATTCAGCCAGGAGCATACCTGCGGTGGTGGCGCCAATCAGGGGGCATAGCTATGCCGATCTACGAAATCGTCTGCAAGGAATGCAGCCAAATCGGTGAAGTAATCGTTTTAAACAGCAACGCGTCGCTAACCTGCCCCACCTGTGGCAGTGTCGATACAGCAAAGATCATGTCGGCAACCAGTTCGATTACCGGGCGTGTGGCCCAGCATGTTCCGGGACCATCGGATACGACCTGCTGCGGCAGTACACCGGGGCAAGCCGCATGCGCAGGCCCCGGGTCATGCTGTGGAAAAGCCCAAATGGAATGAATCATGAGGAGGCCGCCAATGAAACCTGTTGAAATCAACGAAGTCGATCGCGTTGAGATCTTAACCCTTCAAGACAATTACATCGATATGGTGGCGTTCGATAACAACCAGGTGGTAAGGCGAGCCCTGCCGTTTAAGGAAAACGAGCTTCGTCTTTCCCTTCTGGCTGAGCACGGGTTTTCTGCACTTTTCACTGTCACCAAGGGGACCCGTTCAGAAAGCATCCTGTTCGATTTTGGTTTCTCAGATCACGGGGCCGCTTTCAACGTGGACGTCCTGGGTGTGGATCTGGGCAGTTTATCCGGAGCCGTTTTGTCCCACGGGCATCCGGACCACATAGGGGGGCTGGCGCAGTTGTTTAAAAAAATCTCCAAGAAGGATTTCGACCTTGTGCTGCATCCGGCTGTTTTTCGAAGTCCGCGTTACATCAAAACGCTGGAAGGGCTGCAAATAAATATGCCGTCGATTACACGAAAAGACTTGGCAGCAGCCGGTGCAAGGATAGTGGAATCAAAAGGACCATACCCGCTTCTCGATGGGCGTATCGTATTTTTGGGGCAAATTCCAAGAAAAACATCTTTCGAAAAAGGACTGCCTGGTGCGCATTACAAGGCTGACGGCATCGAGCGAATAGATGACCTGGCTGACGATACGGGCATCGTGGCCAATGTCTCCGGTCGAGGGCTCGTGATCTTAAGCGGTTGTGGTCATGCCGGAATCATCAATACGATCAAGCATGCAACATCGATCACGGGCGTCGACTCCGTCTTTGCGGTCATGGGCGGTTTTCATCTGTCAGGCCCCCAAATGGCGCCCGTCATTGAACCGACGGTAAACGCCTTAAAGGAAATCGCTCCTGATTATGTGATACCCACCCATTGTACCGGGCGAGATGCCGTTGGTCAAATTGAAGAATCGATGCCGGAAAAATTTATTCTCAACATGGTGGGAACCACCCTCACGTTTTCTTCAGAAAGCAATTGACGAAAGATAGCGTAGATGACTTCCTTAGAGAAATTACTCACTCATCTCCAACAGTTTTTAAGTTTGTCGGGACCAAAAGTTCATAAGGCCAGCCGACCAGGCCGCCTTCGATAAAAGAAACCTGTTCATATCCAGCTGCGTTCAGGATCAGCTGGGCTTCATAACCGCGCATGCTCACCTTGCAGAAGGCCAGAATTTCCTTATTCTTTGGTAGTTCATGGAGCCGATCCCGAAGAGCACCCAAGGGAATATGAACCGTCTCAAAGGGCAACTGCACTTCCTGAACTTCCGCGGGCATCCGGACATCCAGGAGCACAACATTGCCCTGTTCGATTCGTTTTTTGGCTTCAAGTGCGGAAATCCCGAAAGCGATGCCGTCCAGCTTATTTGTCAGGATGTGTGCGCAGGTGGCCAGCGGATCAAGGGGCGGCCCATAGGGCGGCGCATAGGCAAAATCGATGTTCGCCACCTGATCCAACGTGCCGCCGAGCAGAATAACGGATGCAGCCACATCCAGCCGTTTGGCGGAATCTCCCATTCCAGCCACCTGGAGTCCCAGGAGTTTTCGATCTCTCCGGCTGGCGATCATCTTGATAATAAACGGCTTGGCATCCGGCATATAGTGGGGTTTGTCCGTGCCGGACCAGGTTGTCACTGCTACGTCCAGCTTCAGCTCCTTGGCTTGTGCTTCGGAAATTCCGGTGCGTCCCATGGTGAAGTCAAATGCCCGCACCACCGATGTGCATGTGATGCCGGAAAACGGCGTGGGGACACCGGCGATGTGGTTTGCGATCACCCGTCCGTGCTTGTTGGCCGTTGATCCTAAGGGGACAAAGAGGCTGCGGCCGAAGAGGGTCGTGGCATATCGATTTTCAACACAATCGCCGCCGGCATAAATATCCGGATCACTGGTTTGGCCATACTCGTTTACGATGATGCCCTGATTGCATACCAATCCGGCTTTCTTTGCCAGCTCGGTGTTCGGCCGGGTTCCCACGGCCACCACGGCCAAGTCGGCCGGGATGGTTTGCCGGTCTGTTTTAACGCCGGTCAAGGTGTCCTTTCCCTCCAGAGCGGTTACCCTTTCACCCAAAATCAGATCTATCCCTTGATCTCGCAGGTGCTTTGCCGCATAGATGGCAATGTCCTTGTCCAGTATGCCCGGCATGATCTGGTCGAGCATTTCGACAATGGTTACTTTGATTCCCCTGCGCGCCAAGGCTTCGGCCATTTCAATATTGATAAAGCCGGCGCCCACCAGCACCGCACATCGGTTGGGCTGCTCTTCGATGGACGCAATGAGCGATTCCGCATGTCTGGGATGCGTCATAAACCATACATGTTCAAGATCCAGTCCCGGGATCGGCGGCCGTGCCGAATAGCCGCCAGTGGCCAGCACCAGCTTGTCATATGGGAGGCGCTGCTCGCTGCCGGTGGTTACAGAGCGAATCCGGACAGCCTTTTTCTGCTTGTCGATTTCAACGGCCTCTGTTTGCGTCAGGACCTGGACCCCTTTTGCCTTCTTGAAAAATTCAGGCGTTCGCGGGACTCCCACCGGGGTATTGATCAGTTCCTGCACATCTGAAAAAAGCCCTTCGACCAAGTACGGCAGCCCACAGGCGCCATATGAAACCAGGCTGTCCTTCTCGATTAGGGTTACTTCGGCTTCGGGTTTGAGGCGCTTGAGTCTGGCGGCGGCTTTGGGGCCGCAGGCGACACCGCCAATGACGAGAACACGCAGTTGAGATGTCATGGGATTGGTTTCCTTTCTTGTCTTGAATGGTTTTAGGTCGTTGATCGCTTTTATCCTTTCTGAACTTAGGATATAAAGCAAAGCATTTTTCATGCCAGGTTGCTGAGCGGTGAGGCATCGTGCAAAACATGCGAAAAAAACAGATAGTTATATTTTGTTTATATAAAGAGTGTGGTATGGGTTTGGTTGCAAACATGCTACTCTATGCGGAGAACAGTGATGCGGTTATTCTGGTGACCGAGTTGATATCATCCGGTCTGCATGATCTGGAGCCCATTTTGGGCATTGTGCACCTCCTCTCCTGAAACTTTCCAGAGATCGATGACCGTTTCGTTGAGTAGCAGTGAGCATAGCGTCGCATTATTGCGACCTGGATAATCGCAATTTCGCAACCTTCCCCTAGGGTCGCCCCTTATTTTTCAGATTCCGGAAACCAGGTATCTTGCTGACATTTAGAGATATTCAATATAAAAGGCGATCCTGGTTATTAATGGCATGACCTTTGCTCTATCCTTATTGCGGGAGGTCAATACCAAATGAAGGTAGCGGTTACTGTCTGGGACAACAGAATTTCACCGGTGTTTGATTCCGCACATACGATTCTTATTACCGAAATCCAAAGCAGGAAAGTTGCCGGTAAGCGTTTTGAGCCGATTGATCCGGATTTACCTTCGCGTCTGGCGAAAAGGCTCACCGAACTGGGGGTGTCGGTTCTGATATGCGGCGCTATTTCGGAGCAACCTGCGGATATCCTTGAGGCCGCCGGTATCAAACTGATTCCGTTTATTGCGGGCAGTGCCCAAAAAGTGCTTGAGGACTTTGCAGAAGATATCTCAATCACCCCTGATTTTTTAATGCCGGGATGCAGTCAAAACTATCGCAGGCATGCCAAAAGTCGATTAAAACACCATGCCTGACTAAATTTAGAAAGAGAGGTGATTCACATGCCAAAAGGAGACGGAACAGGTCCGCAAGGCAAGGGACCGAGAGCTGGAAAAGGCCAGGGCGGATGTCGCGCAGGTCAAGACGGACGCGGGCAGGGCAAGGGCCAGGGCCAGGGGCGAGGCCGAGGACAAGGCAACGGTGCCGGACAGAGGAAAGGGCCCGTGCAGGGTGATGGCCGGAAAGTAAAAGAATAAGTTAATGCGCTTTGGAATCCAAGTAGCCTGTAGATGGCGAAAGGAAAAGCAAATAAAATTATAAAGGAAAAGTGAGATTATGGGAAGTGCGAATGAAGGCGTCAAAATTGCAGACAAAATGCCGAATTCGCAGGCCGATCCGGATCAGCTTGCGAGAGAATCTTTATCAAAAATAAAAAATAAATTTATTGTCATGAGCGGTAAAGGCGGTGTTGGGAAAACAAGCGCAGCCGTTAACCTTTCCATCGCGCTTGCCAATCAGGGGCACAAGGTGGGGCTTATGGATGTGGACCTTCATGGCCCGGACATTCCGAGAATGTTGGGACTTGAGGGTATGTTAATTGTGACTTCCAAAGGAAAGATCCTGCCCCAGCGCTTCTCCAGTAATCTGAGTGCGGTTTCCATTGAATCGCTTATGCCGGACAAGGATGAGGCGGTGATATGGCGGGGGCCACTCAAACATTCGGCCATACGGCAGTTTGTGGGAGAAGTGCAATGGGGAAGTCTGGATTTTCTGATCATCGATTCTCCTCCGGGAACCGGCGATGAACCATTGACCATCGCTCAGCTCATTAAAGATGCGCGCGCGATTATTGTGACAACTCCCCAGGAAGTCGCGCTGGGTGATGTCAGAAAATCGATTAACTTCTGCAAACGGGTTAATATGGAAATATTCGGCCTGATTGAAAATATGAGCGGTTTCCAGTGCCCGCACTGTCATGAAATGGTAGACCTTTTCGGCACGGGGGGCGGGGAAAAAACCGCTGCAATTACGGGAATTCCTTTTTTAGGTAAAATCCCGTTCGATTCCAGGATGGTGGCTTGCGGTGATTCGGGCACGCCCTACCAGAATATGCATAAAGACACTACCGTATCAAAATCGTTCCTGGAAGTCGCACAAAAGATGGGAGAAGCGACTTAGGGCTCGCGCAAAAATGACTTCACATTTTATGCGTCGATTCGTCCCACCTGGCGGCGTTACGAAAATACAGAATATCCTGATATTCTTTAATTTTCGTGCCTTGCCATGTGAGCGCCTCAACACCTAAAATTGTGAATTAATTGTTGCGCGAACCCTTAGACAACCACTGGAAATAAAATCAAAAATTATTGAATAACCAAGTTTTTCCAAGAAGGAGAAAAAACGTGGAAAAAAAGAAAATCGAGACCAAGAAAAAACAGATCGACATACGGGATGTAACCGCTTGTGAGGCAACCGCCCAAATGCTTAAAAGAGCCAGACGAGATGGGGTGGAGACGGCATTTGACCGTGCAGCGAACATGAAGGCCTGCCCGATCGGTGCGGATTCGGCTTGTTGCAAGCATTGCTCCATGGGACCCTGCCGTCTCAGTTCAAAGGATCCATACGGAAAGGTCGGTGTTTGCGGTGCGGATATCGATACGATTCAGGCCCGGAATTTTGCCCGGATGGTGGCAAGCGGCTGTGCGGCACACACGGATCATGGCATGTCCATGCTTGACCTTTTTCGCGTGGTTGTCAATGGGGAAAACCTGGACTATAAGATAAAAGACACCGTTAAGCTTGAGGCTGTGGCCCGGTCAGTGGGGATTGATATCGCAGGTAAAAGCGTAAAAGATATTGCAATGGAACTGTATCATGAGCTTGAGCGCACCTATACGCAGGTGGACGGTGAAATTCCGTTTATAAGTCGTGTGCCGGAAAAAACCCTGGAAACGTGGCGGAAAAATGGTGTGGTACCGCGCGGCGCCATGCGTGAGATCATGGAAATCATGCACCGAACACACATAGGGGTGGATCAGCAATGCGACAATATTGTCAAACAATGCACCCGAACCGCCCTGGCTGATGGGTGGGGCGGATCCATGGTGGCCACCGAGATATCGGATATCCTCTTCGGCACGCCTTCCCCGATCAGTATCGAGGTGAATATGGGGGTGCTCAAGGAGGATCAGATAAACATTATTGTTCACGGCCATGAACCCAACTTGTTTGAGTCCATTCTTGAGTCCTCAATGGAGCCGACCCTGTTGGAAGCGGCCAAGGCCGCCGGTGCAGCCGGTATCAATCTGGTCGGTATGTGCTGCAGCGGTGCGGAAATGATGTCAAGACACGGTATCCCCCATGCCGGCGATTTCATGTCAACCGAGGCGGTGTTGTGTACCGGTGCTGTGGACGTCATGGCCGTAGATGTCCAGTGCATCAAACAGGGACTGGCCAAGGTGGCCGATTGTTATGGTACGCGTTTGTTTACCACCAACCCGCGATGCCGGATTGAAGGGGTAGAGCATCTTGAATTCGATGAACACGATCCCAAAGCCTGCACCGATGCCATCGTGATTCGGGCCATTACCCGCTTTAAGAACCGAACAGCCGAAGTGGAAATTCCCCAAATTGTAAACACCGGCGTTCATGGGTTTTCCCACGAATACATCAACTATATGCTTGGCGGCACCTTCCGGTCGTCCTACACACCGCTCAACGACAACATCATCAACGGGCGAATCCGCGGTGTGGCCGGTGTGGTGGGCTGCACCAACCCCCGGGTCAGACACGACTGGGTTCATGTGGAACTGGTCAAAGAGCTGATCAAGCATGATGTCCTGGTGCTTCAGACCGGTTGTTCCCAAATCGCACTTGCCAAGGCCAATCTGACCAGTCCCGAAGCTGCCCATTTGGCCGGCCCGGGACTGAAAGAGGTATGCGAAACCGTGGGCATGCCCCCGGTGCTGGGGCTGGGTTCCTGTGTGGACAATAGCCGCATTCTCATTGCCGCCGCCGAGATGGTCAAGGCAGGGGGGTTGGGAAGCAGCATTGCCGACTTGCCGGCGGCCGGTGCGGCGCCTGAATGGATGAGCGAGAAAGCGATCTCCATCGGTCATTATTTTGTAGCCTCAGGTGTTTACACCGTATTTGGTGTGACCTTTCCCGTTGTTGAAAATACCAAATTTCATAAACTGTTGTTTGACGGATTGGAATCGAAAGGCTTTGGTAAATGGGGATTTTCACCAGACCCTTACGAAATGGCCAAGTTGATGATCGACCACATAGACCGAAAACGTAAAGAGCTAGGGATCGATAAGGCCAGAGAGCGAATATTGATGGATATGTCGGATCGCCGTGCCCTGGATGTTGCCTGAATCATAAGTTGTTCGCTGAGAATGTTGGTCCTTCTCTCAGCTCCGGCTTCGGCACTGCTGCTCAGGTGGCAGGGCCGGGGTCGGAAAAATAGGGTATGATTATGTGACTAAGATATACGGAGGTGATGTTATGAATGTTTTTGGACCGGTCCCCTCTAGAAGATTGGGACAGAGCCTGGGTATCAATAATATCCCACCCAAAACATGCTCCTATGCATGCATCTATTGCCAGCTGGGGCACACCAAAAAGATGAAAACAGCACTCAGTGAGTTTCACAACCCGCTGGAATTGCATGAGACAGTAAAGGACAGCACACGAGAAATTATTGGAAAAGGTGGTCATGTCGATTATCTGACCTTTGTTGCTGACGGCGAACCGACGCTGGATGCGAATCTTGGCCAGGAACTAGAATTGTTGAAAAGCCTTGGACTAAAGACTGCGGTAATTTCAAACAGTTCATTGATCTGGCGAGAGGATGTCAGAAAAAACTTGATGAACGCCGATTGGGTTTCCTTGAAGGTGGATGCGATGCAGCATAAAATCTGGAAAACCGTTAACAGGCCCCATGGGAAACTGGATTTAGACGCAATCGTAGACGGAATGATTAAATTTTCCAAAGTGTTTCGCGGCGAACTTGTTACAGAAACGATGCTGATAAATGGAGTGAACGACGCAGAAGAATCCGTATCTGGTATTGCGAATCTCATAAATCGACTACAACCCAAAACAGCCTATCTGTCAGTTCCAACCCGCCCCCCGGCAGAGAAATGGGTCCAACCCCCGACAGAAGATGCACTCAACCGGGCGTTTCAGATTATTCACGAAAGGCATCCACAAGTGGAATATTTGGTGGGCTACGAAGGCAATGCGTTTGCTCATACCGGAAACGTTGCCCAGGACCTGTTGAGTATCACGGCGGTCCACCCCATGAGGAAAGATGCCGTAAATCAATTTCTGGTAGATGCCGGTTCCGAATGGGAGGACGTCAACATGCTGATTCGGGAAGGTCTACTAAGAGAAACGGAATATAAAGGGCACAAGTTTTATACACGAAAAATACATAGAGGATAGCGCAGATGATTACGTTTGATTCCAATGATGCCCAAAAGGGCTGACAACAGATGAAAAAATATGAAAACGCCGTTAAAAGGCCAATGAATTTTAGCGAGGAAACAAATAAGGTCCGGAAAATTGCTCTTTTGGCCTTTTTATTAAATGTTGGTATCGTCTCACTCAAAGTGGTCTTGGCGGATTCTTCCGGAAGTCTTTCCATCACTGCCAGTGCGGTGGATTCGGCAACGGACGCAATCGCATCTCTGGTTGTTTTCGGTGGCCTGTTGATATCGTCCCGAAAAAGTAGCCATTTCCCATATGGGTTATATAAAATTGAAAACATCCTTTCTGTGTTAATTGCGTTCTTTATTTTTTTTGCCGGGTATGAAATTATTCGAAAAGTAATGACACCGGGAAACGAACGATTAGTCATCACTCCGATAATTATTGGTTGCTTCTTAGTCAGTGTGGTGGCTGCATTTCTTTTCGGTCAATATGCGATCCGAACAGGAAAGCGGACCAACTCACCTACACTTATGGCCGAAGGGCGACACCGACAAGTGGATGTGCTGTCATCTGTTGTGGTGTTAATTGCTATCATTCTAGATTATTTCGGGGTCCACTCAGGGATTTTCAAGCTGAATGTCGACTATATCGCAGCGGGTTTTGTTGTTATTTTTATTGTTTATGCAGGCTGGGAGCTTCTTTCAGACGGCATGCGTGTATTGCTGGATGCTTCACTGGACCGTGAAACGTTAGACCGTGTTCGTAATATTATTGATGCGGAGCCAATGGTTACCCGGATCAACACGTTAATCGGCCGGAATGCCGGACGGTTTCGTTTTTTGGAGACCGATATTGTCATTCGAACGGGAGACTTGGAAAAAGCCAATAAAATCAGATGGCGCATCGAGAGTGAAATCTATAAAACACTGCCGCATATTGAACGCGTCGTTGTTCGTACCATCCCTCATCCTCGTGAACACTGCATTATAGCCGTTCCTTTGAACGATACAGCCGGGAATTTAAGTACCCATTTTGGTGAAGCACCCTATTTTTCGATCATAAATTTGCATCTTTCCGATGGCATTATCACCCAGCGGACGTTGCTCGATAACCCTCACACCCAAATACCAAAAGCCAAAGGCATCCGTGTCGCGGAATGGCTGGTTGAGCAGAAGATCGATGTCATAGCCGTAGCCGAGGATTTAAAAAAGAAAGGGCCTGCATATGTGTTTGCGGACGCGGGTGTGGATATAGAGCTTGTACAGGAGAAGAGCTTGGATGCGGTAATCGAAACCCTTAAGCAAAAGATCACAATTTGATTTTTCGCATAGCATTTTTCCAACGAAGATTTTTCGGGGCTTACTTCCGAAAAAGTAACCGTTTAAATCATACCATTTTGCTGAACTTGTAAAAGAAGCGTTGCTACGAAGAGAAGCGCTTAAAGCAAAAGTCCTGGCAGCCTATAAGGAAAATTGTCGGCGGTTTTAGATCATAAAGCACCGCAGCACCAAATAGAGAAAATTCAATCTTCTTTAGAAAAATTCCAAATTGAAGGATCCCACCAGTGAAACTATCCAGCATAGCCGTTCTGTTGGCCACATATTTCACCCCTTTTTTAATCGATAAGACTCCGGAATGACGGATATAAGAATATAAAATATAAGGCGCTGATATTGCCAAATTAAATTCTCAAAACAATTGGCACATTTTATGCGTATGTCCTTATATTGACTACTTGAGGAATAATTACATCAAATGCCATTCCAAAGGTGATTTGTGGCGGATATCAAAAGGATCTACTGGTGGCATGATAGCAGATTCTGGGGAAAAACGTGCAAAAAATGAAACATGACACTCAATTTAAGCAGGATCCAAGAGGGGTCTGAAGAGCCGGAAACCGATGAAGCTATTGGAATCAACAAGACCCGATGAGAAAACGCTAAAGTTACTTCGGTGGAAAAGACTCTGGCTACCCACAGCTGGTGTGTTGCTCCTGCTATTTATTTTGGTTTGCTTGAGTGATATTCTGGATCTTCCTCATCTTTTGTTAAATGCACCTCGAACACCAGTTAATTGGCAAGAGTTGCTTATTGAAATCCTAATCATTCTTGTTGGCGGTCTCTTCGTGATGGTAAGGCTGAAAAGCGATGTGGGTGACCTGAATCGCTCAATGGCGGCTTTGCAGGAAAGCAGACAAAAGTTAGAACACCTTAACCTCGTTCTGAATACCATACGGAAAGTCAACGAACTTGTCACGAGAGAAAAAGACCGTGGGCGTTTGATTCAAAAGGCCTGTGAAATCCTGATTAAAAACCGTGGCTACCACAACGCCTGGATAATTTTATTAGATGCATCAGGGGGGCTGTTGGTTTGGGCTCAAGCGGGTCTGGATCAAGATTTCGCACCCTTACTTGATCAACTTAAAAACGGGAAGTTAACCCATTGCGGAAACATTGCTCTCAAGCAACAGGACGTCGTTGTGAGAAAAGACCCTGTTAGTGAATGCAAAGACTGCCCCCTGGCGACGAAATATGCCGGCCGGGGAGGCATGACGGTCAAGGTGGCGCACGCTGGAAATGTTTACGGCTTGTTGTCTGTGTCGATGGCCAAGGATCTGACTGTAGATCGGGAAGAACAGGCCTTATTTAAAGAGGTTGCGCATGATATTGCCTTTGGTTTGCATGGCATTGAACTAGAATCAGAGCAAAAAAAAATGTCTGCGGCGCTTCGGGAAAGTGAAGAGACCTTTAGAAAGATCAGTGCTTCAGCCAACGACGGCATTATCATGATGAACAATGCGGGTAACATTTCCTTTTGGAATCAAGCGGCGGAAAGAATCTTCGGGTATTCGGATCAGGAGGCTTTGGGAAAGGCGCTACATGTTTTTCTTGCACCGAAACGGTATCTCGCAGCCTACAAGAAGGGATTTGACCAGTTTAAAACATCGGGTAGGGGGGATGTTATCGGTAACACAATGGAATTGTCGGCAATTCGGAAGAACGGTGAAGAATTTCCCATGGAACTATCTGTTTCTACGCTGAGCTTGAAAGGAAAATGGCATGCTGCGGGTATTTTAAGGGATATAAGCCACCGGAAACTGGCAGAAAAGAAATTAATTGACGCCAAGGAAGCAGCTGAAGCGGCGACCCGCGCGAAAAGCGAGTTTCTGGCCAACATGAGCCATGAAATCCGAACGCCCATGAATGGTGTCATCGCCGCCGCAGACCTTGCCTTGGGTGAGACGCTCTCCCCTAAGGCAAAACGGTACCTTAATACAATACACGATTCTGCATATTCCCTGCTGGGTGTTATAAACGATATCCTGGACTTCTCAAAAATTGAAGCCGGTAAATTCAATTTGGAAATGCGTGTATTTCACGTAGATGAAGTGCTTGAGCAAGTGGCTGACATGTTTAATCAACAGGCGGCCAATAAGGGTATCGAACTTATTGTGGATATTGACACTGAAATACCCGGAACGCTGATTGGCGATCCGCTCCGGCTGCAGCAGATTCTCAAGAACCTGGTCGACAATGCGGTCAAATTTACTGAAAGAGCCGGTGCTATTCTTGTCGTGGTAAAAAAGCTGACTGTTTCATCAAAAGAAGTGTCGCTATCGTTTTCCGTGAAAGATTTCGGCATCGGTATCAGTCCGGAATATGTCGCCAGGTTATTTGATCCGTTCACCCAGGAGGACACATCTTCCACACGAAAATACCAAGGAACCGGACTTGGACTTGTCATTTGTAAAAAGCTCGTGGGGCTGATGAACGGCCGCATATGGGCTGAGAGTGTTTTGGGAAAGGGCAGTACTTTTACTTTCACCGCCGGTTTTAAATGCAACCCGGCTACGCACAATCGTGTATTTACACTCCCGTCAGATATTCAAAGGTTGCGGGTACTGGTTGTTGATGACTGTGATGAAAATAAACTTGCCGTGAAAAAGATGCTGAGATCGTTTGGATTTCAAGTGGAGGTGGCTTCATCCGGCTATGATGCCCTGAATAAACTGAAGAAACATCAAGCAAATGAGGTGCCTTTCGACCTGGTTATGATGGATTGGTTGATGTCGGGGATGGACGGAATTGAGACTTCCAGGCGGGTTCGAACGGATCTGATAACGCCACCGCCCATTATCCTGATGACTGCATTTGGAAAAGAAACGGAAAAAATGGATGCACAGGAGGCAGGAATCAGCGGTTTCCTCAACAAACCCATATTTCCGTCGACGCTTTTTAATGCAATTCTGGACACATTTGGCAAGCAACATCCGAAAAGATCCAACGAGAAGGGATCCATCACGACTCGTGCATCCATCTACAAAAAACACCTTAACGGTTGTCGTATACTTGTGGTTGAAGACAATCCCATTAACCAGGAAATCGCTGTGGCGGTCCTGGAGGATGCCGGAATGTTCGTTCAGATTGCCGGAAATGGAAAAGAGGCGGTCAAGGCGGTTCAAAGGGCTGGATTTGATGCGGTGCTCATGGATATCCAAATGCCGGAAATGGATGGCTATGCTGCGACTCGGGAAATTCGCAACTTGAACTCCGATGTCAAGAATATCCCCATCATTGCCATGACGGCTCACGCCATGAAGGGCGACGAGGAAAAATGTCTGGCATCCGGCATGGATGGTTATGTTCCCAAGCCGATCATCCAAGACCGGCTGCTTGGTACACTCTGGCGATTTGTACGCGCCGGCAAGGGACAAAATCGAAATACGGAAAAATTACAATCAATCGAGAACGAGCCGGAAAAAGACCTGGGGCCACTGCCAAACGTGATACCGGGAATTCATATACAAGGCGCGTTGGAAGCGTTGAAGATCGGCCCAGATGACTTTTTACGCGTGCTGACGAAATTTCTCGGAAACAACAGGGACACCATTGCAAAGATAAGGAAAGCATACGGCAGAGAGGACCTGGAAAAATTTGAATTTCTGGCTCACACATTAAAGGGCAGTGCCGGAAACATCGGTGCAAAAGCCCTATATGAAGCCGCTCAAACCCTTGAATCGGAGATTAACGAGTCTCCTCCCGCCACTTCGACAAATGACCGGATCGCTTATGTGGAATCCAAGTTAAATGAAGTGATGCATTCGATTGAGACTTTGGCCAACCGGAACAAGAGGGATGTTTCAGAAAAACCGCCGGCTCCGATGGACATGGAAAAGGCCATCCACAGGCTACACCAGCTCGATCTTTCGCTTGAGATGGCCAATCCTGTGACCATTCAGGAAAAGATGGATAATCTCGGAGGCTACCTCAGTGAGGCGCTGATTGGTAAACTCCGGTGTGAAATCAACAACTACGACTATGATCATGCAAAGAGCTCGCTGAAAGAAATTGAACAACAATTAACGGGTGAATCGGCACATGCCCGATAATTGAAGAGTTGAACACAACAGAGAGAAATGCCTGGTAAACTATCATTGTTAGCTTAATCGTGGTATTGAGAATACCGAAAGAAAAAAAAGAACCCAAAAATGCGGAGGAAAAAGGCTATGCTAGAAATCAAAAAAATTCTATACCCACTTGATTTGACTGAATATTCGTCAAAGATTCTACCTTACGTGTTGTCGCTTTCCGAAAAATACAACAGCACAATTTACC
>JAFDDL010000498.1 GCA_019310865.1 Deltaproteobacteria bacterium
CCCAAATCATGGATATCACCTTTGGGGGTGCCCAATACTATTTTGCCGATCACATCCTGTGTTATCCCCACCAGTTTGGGTTCCAGCATTTTCATCGCACGCGTAAACAGGTCAGCCGACATGAGCAATTCGCTGAGAAAGTATGTGCCGTCATTAAATTTTTCCCCCACGATGCGCATCCCTTCCTGGAGCTCACGTACAACCGAAATGGGATCCGTATTGTCGGCCAATTTCTGTTCAACCATTGTGAGCACTGCACTTTCGTCAAACGTTACAACCGCCTCGGATAGACTTTTAGTCATTTTTTTCTCCCTTAGTTATATGTTGTCTTTGGTTTACTGATGCAACGGCAAACACGAACGAGTATAAAATACTTGAGCATGAAATGATCGAGCATGCCGGGCTTACGTATATTCGATCTCCATTCTCAAGAATTCCGATAGCCCCTTGAGAGATATTCGATTTCGATATTTTCTCAACGTTTCGCGCGCTTCCCGATCCACATGCATGGTGCCCCCCAAATCCAATATCACCTGTTTATCGGCATCGAGATTCCGATTCATGATTTCCAAAAGTGTCTGAATTGAATTGCCATCCAATATACCATCCATCTTTATGGAAACAACGTCCGGTTCGGTATGGGATTCATTGATGTAAAACATTTTCCGGATCCTCCTGCCCATTGAGTAAAGCAAGCGCTGTGCCAGTTGTGCTCATTGCACGAAAAGGTGCGGTTCACCAATTCCGGCAGCCTCATTTGGCCGCGCGGGATACAAATACAACTCTTTAATAATAATAAGTTTTATTTTAATCTATGGAATCGCTCGTGTCAAATGGTATGCTCCCGAAGCCAATGAACCGTTTATCCGTTCACTCAAAATAGTCCGTTGACCTTCGACCATTCGTAACACCATGTCGTCACAACACGACATTTAGGATATGGTCCCATTCCACCGGCCCGTTGACAAAACGATATATCGTGTGTACAAATGGGCATTAGCTAAGGAGCGATTGCATGACCAATAACACCTCCACCCCCTTCCCCTATCCGGAACTGTATCAACGAATCCTGAGCCTGGCCGCTATGTTTGAAGGCGACTTTTCCATCGATTGGATCCAGGAACTGGCGCAGTCCAAAGCATCCCATACCTTTCTGGTTCTGGAAGAAGCGATACGCCGGGGCCTGGTTGCCAAAACCGGCCCGGTTGGGTTTCGCTTCATCGACCATGAGAATAAAACGCGTTTCCGATCAACATTTCGTTCCGGTGAAAAGACGCAGTTACACATGAAAATCGCCGATATCATCCTGCAGGAAGACGCCGACGATAGCAGCAGGGCCCTGGCCTTGGCCCCTCACCTGCTGCAAATTCACAATGATGTCAGCGGGTGCGGCTGGTTGGTCAAAGCCGGTAAATCCTATCGAAATGCAAACCATTACCAAACAGCCGTCAAATGCTATGAAAAAGTCCTTCGGGATCTGGCCGAGCACCACAACTCCAAGGCAGACAAACTCTTCATCGATGCAGCCATCGGATACTCCAAGATTTCGGAGGTCGCACCCAACAGCAAAGCCGTTATTACCGCACTGGAAATGAGTTTGAGACGCGCGCGCGATGCCCGCAATCTTTCCCAGGAAGCGCTCATCGAAATGCATCTGGCCAAAAATCAATGGTACGACACTGATTTTGACCAGGCCCTGAAACAATTCAATCATGCCTGGTCGCTTGTCAAAGACGCCGATGACCCGCATCTGGAACAGACAGCCGCCTATTTTTCCACCTTTTTCCTTTTTTGGCAGGGGCGTTTGATTGACACGATTCAAAACTACGAAGCCACCGCACCGGAAGTTGAAAAATACCCCCGAAGCCGGTTTGTGTTGCTGACCGGTTGGGTCATCGGCAGCGCCTATTGCGCCTCCGGGCAAGTAACACAGGGGATGGGCATGCTCGATACCATTTATGCGCTGAGCCAAAAGGAAAAAGATTTCTATGTGACCTGCGCCGTCTCGTTTGGTATCGGCTCGGTGCTGCTGAGCATCGGCCGCGTGGAAGAAGGCGAAAAGTATCTAAACGATGCGCTGGACATGGGCACGAAAATGACAAACCACATCATTGTCGCCTATTCCCTGCTCATTCTGGCTGACCTGCATTATATGAAGGGAGAGATCGACGCCTGCGAAAAAAAACTGGGCCGGTTTTTTGAAAACTACCCGGACATGCACCTGATCGGTGAAATGGTCCCCAGTCTCCTGTCATTGAGTTGGGCCGCCGAGAATGGCCACATCAAACCCGGTTTCAATCTTTCCCTGGAAAAGATCATCAAACGGGTTCAGGCCGGAAAGAATCTGATGATGAAGGGCGTTGCCCATCGATTCAATGCGCTGCTCCGAAGAAAAACCGGCGCGGCGCATCCGGAAATCGTGAAATCCCTGGAATATTCTCTGACCTTTCTGGAGGAATCCGGCTACCAAATGGAAATCGCCAAAACAAGGGTTGAGTTGGCGCGGGAATACCTGTCGCATGGAAAAGAAGCGGCAGCCAGACAGGCGATGGCACCCATGGAGACGTTTCAAGATAATTACAGCCAGGACCTGATACCCGATGACATCAAATTTTTATTGAAGGATTTTCGCCAGGACCGCAACTTGCTCAATGAAATAATGGGTCTGAGCCAGGAATTTGCAGCCATTCGGGATAATCGCGAACTATTAAAAAAAATCATCTCCACGGCAAATCATATTACAGGCGCCGAACGCGGGGCAATATTTCTCAGAGCCCCGGACGACACATCCCATCCTTTCACCCTGCGAGCAGCGAAAAATATATCCGTCGACGATATTGCCGATCCCGGCTTTCAAGAATCGATGAGGATGATTCGCAAAACCGCTGAAACCGGTGAGGGTCGATTACAGACATTTCATCCGGGCGATCGCACCGGCACGCAACCGGACGGCGTGATTCGAAGTTTCATTTGCGTGCCATTGAAATTCAGAGGGGCGGTCAGCGGGGTTTTGTACCATGACAACCGCCGCTTCAGCAGCACCTTCCGGGAAGCGGACTTGTCCATCCTCGATTATTTTGCATCCCAGGCCGCCATCGCCATGGATAATGCCGCAGCCTATGAGGAAATCCAAAGCCTGCTCCAAAATACACGGCAAGAAAAAGAATACTATGAAGAGCAGCATATCCAAACGCTTAATTTTGAAGAGTTTGTGGGCGAAAGTCGGGCAATCAAAGGCGTCTTGGCCCATGTGGAGAAAGTGGCCGGAACCGATGCAACCGTTCTGGTGCTTGGGGAGACCGGCGTCGGAAAAGAGCTGGTTGCGCGGGCGATACGCCGTCTCAGCAGCCGAAAAGAAAAGCCGTTTATCCGTGTCAACTGCAGCGCCCTTCCGGAATCGCTGATCGCCAGCGAGCTTTTTGGCCACGAAAAGGGGGCATTCACCGGTGCGGACCGGCGTCGGGTCGGGCGATTTGAACTGGCCAATACCGGAACGCTCTTTCTCGATGAGATCGGCGATATTCCCCTGGAAGTTCAAGTGCGGCTTTTAAGGGTTTTGCAAAGCGGAGAGTTTGAACGCGTGGGCGGCAAAGAGACATTGCGGTCCGATTTTCGTCTCATCGCCGCCACAAACAAGGATCTGAAC
>JAFDDL010000499.1 GCA_019310865.1 Deltaproteobacteria bacterium
TCATCTCGGTGGGACCGCTCACTGGATTGCCTGGGCCCTTCAGCCGGGCGGAGGTGTGCAGCATCTCGCCCCAATCGTATCCGAAGGAACTGTTCACCTACTCTGGTTTCGGCGGCAAATGGCCATCCGAGCTGAAGTATGCCGGATATGATGGGATAGTTGTGACCGGCAAGGCCGAGAAGCCGGTTTACATCTCCATTCAGAATGAAAAGGTGGAGATTGTGGACGCCGGCCACCTTTGGGGCCTGGATACACACGAGTCGCAGTGTAACATCATGAAGGGCGAACCCGGCGCCTCTGTCTTATGTATGGGGCCGGCCGGCGAAAACCTGGCTAAGAACGCGGTGATTGCCAACGAGACCGGCAGCACGGCAGGTCAAGGTGGATTTGGCGCCGTGATGGGTTCCAAGAATCTGAAGGCCATCGCGGTGACGGGTACGGGATGTGTGCGCGTTGCCAAACCGGATGAATTGATGACGTTCATCTCCGAACTAAAGGCTAAGGGCATGTGGCTAAGTGGTGCATCGGCGTCTTGGGCCAGAGAACCGTTATCTGGAGGGGACGCACAGGTGGAGATGGTGGAGAAGTATCGGGTAAAGTTTGGTGGGTGTTTTGGATGTCCATATCAATGCCAGGGTTTCTACGACATGCCGGGTGTGGGTAAAGGTCAGGCAATGTGCGCTTCCTGGTGGTGGGGAAAGGAACATGATGACACCCGGGCGATGTGGGAAGCGCAGCTGCTCTCACAAAAACTGGGGATCAATCAATTCGATCTGGTGGGTATTTGGCATTTGATGAAAGAAATCGCTACCCAAGGATTGCTCACCAAAGAAGAATGGGAGGCGGTCGGATTGCCGCCCATCCCCAAAATCTGGGGCGGTGAGGCGAGCGATCACGAGTTCAACTCCGCCTTGATGCAAGGGATTGCCGATGGGACCAGCCCTCTATCTTTAGGAGGGGCGCAGGGGTTCGCCAAGATCCTCGAGAAGCTAGGCGGCAACAAGGCATTGAGGGAAAGGTTCGAGGTCATGTATCCGGCTTTCGATGGTCAGTCAGCGCATTATTACGGTTGGCTGACCCTAGCCCTGCATGTGGCTTTGGACACCCGCGATTCGGGTGACTCCACCGATGCGGTCCTCACTTTCGGGGACGCGAGCGTGGCATATTTTGATGAGGGCAGTGACCCGGTTGAACTTGCCGGGAGACTGGGAAAGTACTTCGGCGTTCCTGCTGGAATAACGACATACGCCCATCCACCGGGTGGCAAAGTCGAGGCCACTTATGAAGGGGTCGAGCTGCAAACGGCCTTTACCCACCGCGAGCACTGCCTGAAGAACTCCTTAACGGTGTGCAACTTTGCCTTCCTCCCGGATCAGTACTACGATCCACCGGAGCTGGAGTACCATGTAATTGCCGGGAAATTCTTCTCGATAGTGACGGGCATTGATCTAGACCCAAAGGAGATTTGGGAAGTCTCCGGAGACCGAATTTGGAATCTTCAGCGGGCGATCATGATCAAACGGGAAGACCGTCGGAGGGAGCATGACACCCTGACGGACGCCGTGTTCGATACCGTGTGGCGGGAGGAACATCCGGCGACTTGGGAGGAACTGGACACACAATTCGATCGCCGGAAATTCGAGGCCCTGAAGGACCGATACTATAAGCTTGTCGGTTGGAATGTGGAGAACGGTCGGCCGACCCGTGCCAGGCTTGAAGCATTGGGCATGGTCGATGTAGCAGATCAACTCGAAAGTGAAGGAACGCTTGGTTGATTGCACGTCTCAAGCTTCACGCCAGTAAAAAAAATCCAAAAAAGGAGTAACTGATGCTAAGCAAAGAGATGGAAAAAAAATGGGTGGAGGAAACATCCAAAGAAGAATTTCACACCTACGAATCCGGATTCGATTTCGTGTCATTACGTCTTCACGATGACATCCCCACAATGATGCAGGCGCCCATTGCCCGGAACCCCGGAGATATGGCCGGTGCGGATGTCGTTTTCGTCGGTATTCCCTGGGAGGGCTGGGCATCGTCCGAAGACGGGCACTCATTTGCCACCTGTGGGCCGAGAGATCCAAAGCAGGTTGACGATCCGACCTGCGGCCGAACCGGCGCCTGGGATGCGCCGGACTATATCCGAAAATGCTCCGCCTCATATAATTGGTACGGGTCCGGCCTTTTCTGCCCCGAGATCAGCGACGACTTCCGGGTGATGGATCATATTAGCATGATGGATTACGGAAACGTTGATTTAGCAGATCTCTGGGACCCCTATGAGATGGTGAACCGGGCCATGAAGAAGGTCGGTGACATTGTCAAGGCCGGTGCGGTGCCCCTGGTGATCGGCGGGGACCATACCATTCCGAATCCGGTGGTCCGTGCCATTTCCGATCATACCGAAGGTAAAACAGGCATTATCTGGTTTGACGGTCACTACGACGTGGGCTACGGGGGCAAGCAAGCCCCACCCTACAATCACATGGGCGATCCCAATGCGGAAAATGCCATCTACAATATTGTGAAAACCGCTGACGTTGCGCTTGAAAATATATGCATCATCGGCATCAACGGCCCCGTCTACAATACGACCGGTATGGCGAAACTGGCTAAAAATCTTGGCATTACGGTGTTTACAGCCGAAGACGTTCGCCTGCAGGGGATGCCGGAAATCATCACCCAGGCCTTGAAAGTCAGCACACGGGGGACGGCGCGTACTTATATCAGCCTCGATCTGGATGCGCTGGATCCCGTTACATTTCCAGCCCAGAAATACCCGCAACCCACCGGCATTTCGTATCGGGAGACACGGGTCGCCCTGCGGAAAATTGCTGCAGAGACCCCGCTGGCGGGGATGGATATGGTATGCATGGGACCGCATTATGACATAAACGGCGTAGGTGGTCTGTACGCCAACCAATTTTATCTCGAAGTGTTGATGGGAATGGCATTGAGAAAAATGAAAGAGGGAGGGCGGTGACATGACAGTTAACCAGGAATCCGTTGTCAAAATCAAATTTAAAAAAGCCGATATAACCATCCGCTTCGATGCGGATCTTTGCACGGGTTGCGGGTCTTGCGAGCTGATGTGTTCGCTGTTTCGCGAGGGCGTCGGCGGTCCGGCCATGGCACGGTGCCGGGTTGACCGGGATCCGTTCAATGCCGAGCACCTGTTTCATGTATGCCGGCAATGCCTGGCGCCCAGCTGCTATGCGGCCTGTCCATTCCAGGGAAAAGCCCAGGTGATCGATCCGGATACCGGTATCCGGTATATCAACGAAGAAGAATGCGTGGGATGTAAAAAATGCATCAAGGCCTGTCCCTTTGATCCGCCGGAGATAAAATTCAATTCCGAGAAAAAGAAATCATACACCTGCGACCTTTGCCGGGAGAGAGCCGAAGGGCCGGTGTGTGTCGAATACTGTCCGACAAATGCGCTGCAAATTGTAAGTGGGAAGAAGGAGAAGGAGCGAAAATGAAACAGGCGAATTCATACGGGTGGGCCGGCACCGTGTTAATGGTCGACCTGACAAAAAAAGAGATTCAAAAGGTCCCCACCAGCACCTACGAGCCGGAGAAATTCATTGGCGGTGTGGGGCTGTGCAATAAAATATTCTGGGATATGGGATGTCCCAAAGTCGGCCC
>JAFDDL010000500.1 GCA_019310865.1 Deltaproteobacteria bacterium
CCAGGCCTTTCGCCTGGCCGAAGATCACCGGGTGTTGCTGCCGGTCATGGTGAACATGGACGGTTTCACCCTCTCGCACGTGATCGAGCCGGTATCCATCATGGATAAATCCGATATCGACGGTTTTTTGCCACCCCTGGCACCAGCGCGAATGCTGGATCCGGCCAATCCCATCAGTATCGGCCCCTTTGGCGCTCAGGACGTCTATACGGAAGTGAAAATGGCCCAGGAAATGGCCCTTTGCAAGGCCCAGGACGTGCTCGATGAGATCTGGACCGATTTTGAATCCCGCTTCGGCCGACCCTATCACGCTGTTGAGTCCTATCGCACCGATGATGCCCAGATCATCCTGGTGACCATGGGCGCCATCGGAGAAACCGCCCGAACGGCTGTGGACGAGATGCGACAAGATGGCATTGGCGTGGGTCTGGTGAGAATCCGTCTCTGGCGCCCCTTGCCCCAGGCGGAATTGATCGATGCCCTGAAAGGCGCGAATAAGGTTGCCATCCTGGATCGAATGCTCACACCCGGCGGTACCGGGGGGCCGGTGGGCGAAGCGCTTCGTTCCATATTCTACAACAGAGCCGATCGGCCGGAAATATTTAACTACGTGGCCGGCCTGGGCGGTCGGGAAATCAGTCGGAGAACCTTCCGGGAGATCACCGCCCGAACCCTTGAGGGAACGTCTCAGCCCCGCAATTTTACACTCCTGGATGTGAGGTCCTAGTCATGGAAATCGCAAAAAACGTCGAAAAAATCACCATCAAGAACATGCCCGAATTCGAAGCGCTGGCCTCGGGTCATCGCGCCTGCCAGGGCTGCGGAGAGGTCCTGGCCCTTCGCCAGGCCCTCAAGGCCCTGGACGAGAATGTCATCGTGGTCAGCGCCACCGGGTGCATGGAAGTCATCACCACGCCCTACCCTCAAACCGCCTGGCATCTTCCGTGGATGCACGTGGCCTTTGAAAACGCAAGCGCCGTGGGTTCCGGTGTGATCGCCGCCCGGAAGGCATTGGCGCGCAAGGGAAAACTGGACAATAACAACACCAAGGTCGTCATCATGGGTGGCGATGGCGGTACCGCCGATATCGGGTTTCAATCCCTATCCGGCGCCCTGGAGCGGGGCCACGATTTTATCTACCTGTGCTTTGACAATGAAGCCTATATGAACACGGGGATTCAACGCTCTTCGTCCACGCCGCGCTACGCCTGGACCACCACCTGTCCCATCGGGGAATGCCAGGACGGTAAGGGCGAAACCAAGAAGGATCTGCCGGCCATCGTGGCCAAGCACAATGTCCCGTATGTGGCCACCACCACCCCGGCGCATCCCGTGGACCTGATGAACAAGGTCCGAAAAGCTGCGGCCACGGCCGGCCCGGCCTTTGTGCACATCCTGTCGCCGTGCCCCACCGGCTGGCGAATGCAGAGTAAAGATATCATCAAAATCGCCAAGCTGGCAGTCGACTCGCGCATGTATCCCCTGTTTGAAATCGTAGACGGAAAATACATAATGGGGCGGACAAAGAAAAAGCCCGTACCCGTCTCGGATTACCTGAAAGCCCAGGGGCGCTTTAAGCATATGGGCCCGGAAGAGCAAAAAACCATCCAATACGAAGTCGATAAAAAATTCGAAGAACTCATTCGTCTCAGCACCATGGAAGATTAAGGTATGCTAACTAGTGCCATCCAGAATTGGTAGCATAAGGCTCAGGGCAAGGCCGCAGCTTTTTTTTAACCGCAGGCATAGTAGGCCTATTCCGAGGATTGAAAAAATGCGAGAACGCCGCCCTGGGCCTTAGGATGCCATTTATGGATGGGCACTAACTAACAAAGGAGTCCACACATGGATAATATAAATGCCGTTGTAACCGGCGCCACACGCGGTATCGGGCTTGGTATCGCTAAGTTCCTCGTCAATCGCGGGGCTTCGATTTCCGTGACTTACCACAGCAACGACCAGGCGGCCCAGGCAGCCAAGGAAGTGCTCGAGTCCGAATCGAAACAGGCGGGAAACGTCCTGCTGCTTAAAGGTGACGGTTCCGATCCCAAAGTCGTCTCCGAGCAACATGATATTATCACCGAAAAATTCGGCCCCGTCACCGCATTGGTCAACAACGCCGGTATCATGCAGGCTCAAAAATTCGAAGACATTTCCGTGGAAGACTGGGATCGGACCATTCGGGTTAACTTGAGCAGTGCCTTTTACTGGTCCCGGAAGGTCGTGCCGGGTATGATGGCGGCAAAATACGGCCGCATCATCAACGTGGCCTCCATCTCCGCCCGGGGTCTCGGGGTGGTCGGCCCCCATTATGCCGCCTCAAAGGCCGGCATGGTGGGAATGACCCGCTACTCGGCGCGGGAGTTGGGACCCCATGGCATTACGGTAAATGCCATCGCACCGGCGTTTATCGAAGATGCCGGCATCTTTACCCAGTGGTCGGACGAACAGAAGCAAACCTTGCAGGAGAAAGTGTTTGTCGATAGAATCGGTAACGTCGATGACGTGGTGCGCGCATTTCGCTACCTGTTCGATTCGCCCTTTGTCACCGGTGTTACCCTGGACATCAATGGCGGGGTGTTCATGATTTAGATAAAAAAACCTGCGGTCACTTAACATAAGACAAGACCATTTTCATAAGCACGTCCTGGCATTCTGGAAGATTTATCTTACTTGGAGTCGAAATCCATTGGGTTAAAATGCCATCCAGGGCACCCTGGATCAAAGGCACCACTTTCTCAGAGTTGGAAGCGGTGAATTCTCCATTTTTTTTGCCTTCCACCAGAATCCCTTCAAGGAAACCGAATGATCTGTCGGTCACCTCGTCGGACCACATGTTTTTGGATGACTCAGTTGAACTGAGGTCAAATCCCAGCCCAAACAATGCGATGAACTTTTTCACATTCGTTTGACAGTAATCGATATATGCGCCGATGTAGGCTTTTAATTTTTCAGTTGCGGTTTTCTCCTCATTTACCCTGCGAACCCGGTATTCATAGAGCTCATCAATCAACGTAATATAGAGGCTGCCAAGGAGCTGCTCTCTTCCTTTGAAATGGTAATAGACACTGGCCTTATTGACTTCATCCTTTTTGGCAATCGCCTGGATCGTAAAATTTTCGTATCCCTTATTTGCGATTTCATCAACTGCAATATCGAGAATCTGACTTCGCCGCGCCTTCTCTATAAAGCTCATTTTTTTCTTTTTGTTCGACGTTGTGTTGCTCATGAATAACTCCATTGCTTTTTCACTTACATTTCAATTACACTATACGACCGAGGGATCACGAGCAGATCCAGATGGCAGGTATCGGGCGCTCGGTCATACCAGCATCGGTAGCAATAGGCAGGCGCAATGTGATGGTTGTCACAGAGCATGGGATCATAGTCCCCACGCCGGCCGGGCATGCCGCCCCAGGACAGGGACCCCATGGTCATGCCATGATAGCTCATCCAACGGCTGATAATTTTGTATTTGGAGGCAGAACCATTGTCGATGTGAAATTTTCGGGCAAGCTTGGCGGCTATTTCGGTGGCCTCAGTGCCTCCCGATACGAAGAAAACCTTGTCCATCGCAAAATTTGTGAGTTCGCATACTTGTTTGGCCGCCACTTCCAACGGCGGATTGGTGTAATCGATACGGT
>JAFDDL010000501.1 GCA_019310865.1 Deltaproteobacteria bacterium
CAACCCGTCCCGGCCAGGTATGTGTTTTGGCGCCCACCGCCAGACGAACCTCGGCCGGCGATCCTCCATCGCGTGACTGCTGATCCCGGGGGACATCAAGCCAAGCAAGGTTATCCAGGGTAATCGGCACAACGATCTCCGCCGATTTGGTACCGGCAATCACCCCGATACTCTTTCCAAATGTGAGGTACTGCCCCGGGTCGATATTCTCTGAGCGGATTCGCCCATCAAATGGCGCATACACCTTTGTTCGTTCCATATCCAGAAGCCGCCTGGCAAGATCCGCCCTGGCCGATTCAAGAGATGCTTTGGCATTTTTTAACTGGGGTTCATGCAGAACCAACGGGTTCGGCTTCCCCTTGTTTTCAAGATTGATCCGCCCCCACTCGATTCTGGCAATACGAGCTTGGCTCTCCACCTGGGCAAGCTGATACTCGGCTTGGGCTACCCCTGCCCGGCTCTGCTGAACCGACAACTCATAGTCGGCCGGGTCGATTTCAAAAAGTATCTCCCCTTCTTTAAAAAACCCACCGGCCACAAAATCGGGCGACAGACTGATCACCCGGCCGCTGACCTGGGGACTGATATCCGCGGTTTGGGCCGGTTGGACGGTTCCTGTGGCCCGCACTCGAATCCGACGGTTTTCAGACTGGGCCTGAAAGGTTTCGACCAGCGCTCCGGGATTTTCCCGCACCTGCTTTTGGGGCGGTTGCTTGGAAAGCGCCAGCAGGCGCATCCCCCCGAATCCAGCCGCCAGTATGAGAATCGGCAACAGGCATTTGATCAAAATCGATTTATTGCGCATATCATGTATTCCTTTATCTGTTTAAATCACTATGGATGGTCATTTTCTTGAAAGTTGGCCCCCGGATATCTTCGGATCGTCGCTTGCCGGATTCACCCAGTTGCCGCCAAGGGCCCGGGCCAGACTGATCCGATCCGATATCAACTGCTGCCGGGCGCTTAACAACGCACTTTCCACATCAAAATGTCGGGTCTGTGCATCCAGTACCGGCAGGTAGTCGGAAAGCCCATCCAGGTATCGGTCGGTGGAAAGGCGCATGGCCGACTCAGCGGCATCGGCCTGAATTTCCAGGCGGTGAATGGTTTCCATATCCGTCCGGTTGTTGACCAGGGCATCTTCCACCTCTCTAAATGCAGTCAAAACCGTCTGCTGGTATTCGGCCAATTGCTCCGCGAACACCGCTTCGGTTCGCGCCACCTCGGCTTTCCGTCCCCCCCAGTCGATGATCGGCATGGCCAGATTGCCGGCCATTGACCAGATCGTGGCCGAAAGACTGGTCCCGAAATCGGTGCCGACCTTGCCGGCATCCGCCAGCAGATTAACAGATGGAAACCGGTCTGCGACCGCTACGCCAATATCCCGATCCGCGGCGGATACCCGCAGTAGCTGCGCTCGAATATCAGGCCGCCGGATCAGCAATTGCGAAGGAAGCCCCGCCGGAAACGCACTGGCCATGTCCGGCAAGGCGGCCAGATCACCACCGATTCCAGGATTGGGGTAACTCGCCAGCAGAATCGATAAAGCATGGGCGGACCTGGCCAGGCTTGCCTCGATTCCGGGCCGCCGGGTGCCGACCCCCGCCAGGTTCTGCCTGGCCTGGTAAAGATCCAGGGCCGGCGCCATCCCCTCTCTAAATCGGGTTTCCACCAGGTCCAGGGTATCGGTTCGGGCCGCCACGGTTCGATCCACCAGCTCCAGCTGCGCCCGCTGTGCCACTATCAGATAATAAAAGTCGGCAACCCGGGCTGAAATCGTGAGATATAGGCTGTTGATGTCCTCGGCAGTCGCCCATGCCTCAAATTCCCGAGCGTCCGCTGCGGAAGCCAGCCGGCGCCATAAATCGACTTCATAACCGGCGGCCACCGACAAGCTATAACTGTTACCGGTCACCTCACCCGCAGCGCCAAGCTGTCGCGAGCGGCTCGCCGAACCGCTTAGGCTCACCCGGGGTAGTCGAACCGAACGGCTCTTTTGGGCAATGGCCTCGAGCTGTCTGAGCCGGGAGAATGCCTGGGAAAGATCCAGGTTATTTTTAAGCGCCAGATCAATGAGACGATTAAGCGTTGGATCGTTAAACGTTTCCCACCAATTGCCCGTATCTGGAATCGATTTACCGGGCACAGGTTGTTGGACAAATGCATCCGGTGGGGAAATGTTCAGCGTCGCTTCTCGGGGTTCGTGAACCGCACAACCGCATACCAAAAGAAACACAGCCACCCCGGCAGCGACACGCAATTTTTTTATGAATTTGTCCTGCAATGTCATGCGCCCTCCATTCCGTGGGTGACAAAATCCAGAAGTTGCTCGATCTGGTCGTCGATATCCATGGTTCCCGACCCATCCGTTGTATGAATCATCGCGCTATGGCCAAGCCGAGACATGATAGCAGTTCCCATGGATCCAATGGCAAAAAGCAGCCGGCTGCGCACAATATCCGCCTCCAGATTCGGCAGCGCCTGACACAACACCTGATGAAACGTTTTAAACAGGGGCATCATGATGCCGAGAAACGCCTCCCGAATGGTACCATCCGGATCGGTGTGGGCACGACCGATGATGCAGGGAATTTCACCGGTGTTTTCCACGAATCTCACCATGGAAAATGTCGGCTGAATAAAGGCCCTGAAGATCGCTTTCACCCGGGGCAGTCGCTGCTCGGCCTCGGCGGCCAGGTTTTCCTTTTCCAGCAACTCCAGCCGGTTTTCGTTGATGGGAACCAGTCGACGCGCCAGGACAGCCGCCATGAGCTTTTCCTTGGTCCTGAAATGATAGTTAACCGCCGCCAGGTTCACCCCGGCTTGGCTGGTTATTTCCCGCAGGGAGGTGGTGTGAAAGCCCTGGGAGGCAAACAGGTGCTCGGCTGCATCGAGTATCTGATCTTTGGTATTCAGTTCGGACATGGGCTTCTCCTTGGTTGCCACATGATAACAATGAACAAGTGTTTTATTCAAACGTTCGTTTTAATCATACGTATAAAATAGATCTTTCCGCGCGTCAAGGGGAAAGAAGGGGAAAGAAGGGGACGTTCCCAACATTTAAACTTTATTTTCCTCAAGACCGTAACTATTCCCACACGCACTGCGCCGTGCGGGTGCTTCATCTCACAATACTGATTTGCTAACGGCTGTTGCAGACACTTCGAATCTTCGCAACAATGCCAAAACGCTCTGAATCAGTGTCAGTTATAAAACCCGAAAAGTAATATTGTCATGGATCGGTTGGTCGATTCCTCTGACCATAATGTAATGAAGGGCACCAAGGATGTCTATTCGTGAGGATCTTGGCATTAAATAAGCATATAAATGCTAAAGTTTAAATATTGGGAACGTCCCCCCTTTTTAAAGTTTAAATGTTGGGAACGTCCCTCTTTTTGCCGTCCCCCTTTTTGCTTATATTTCTACCAATTGCGACCGCCTCAGCCATGACTGCCTCGATATCGATACTGGTTAGCCGGCGATTCCGGACCAGGGCTTTGCCCGCCACAAACACATCCCGGACATCAGACCCACGGGCTGAGTAGACCAGGTGCGACGCCGGTGAATAGAGGGGGATCAGGTGCGGCTGGTTTCCCTCAAGAATGATCACATCGGCCTGTTTTCCCACTTCAAGCGATCCGATCGTTGGATCCTTGAGGCTGACTTTATGAAGCTTGGCGGTCATGTCCATCTCCTGGAACATGTCCAGATCGTTGTTGCTGGCGCAACTATCCGTGCCAAGCCCCACGGTGATCCCGGCATCTAAAAATGCGGGAATGGGCGCAATGCCCGAGGCCAGCTTCATCTCGCTTTCAGTGGTAACGGAAACCGGCGCTTTTCTTTCGGCGATGATGTCGATATCGTCCCCATCGACCCAGATGGTATGCACGAGCAAGGTTTTTTCATCCACAATACCCAGATTGTCCAGATATCCGATGGGAGTGGCCTGATGTTCAGCGCGAATCTGTTCGAGTTCGGACCGGGTTTCCGCCGCGTGTATCTGGAATATCAGATCCATATCAGCAGCGGCCTGTTTGGCCCGAACCAGGGTTTCCCGGCTGCAAGTGTAGGGCGAATGGCAGAAGATGGACGGTGAAATCAAAGGTGAGACGCCCCGCCATTTTTTGGCAAAATCCAATGCATGATTTACGTTTCGGGACGGGTCCGGCACACCCGGCGCCGGAAAGTCGATGACCCCCTGCCCGGCAACGGCTCGAATCCCCACCGACAGGACCGCTTCGGCCACTTGATCTTCAAAAAAATAGCCATCACAGCAGGTGGTGCTCCCGGATAGAAGCAACTCGGCACACGACAGCAGGGTGCCGGTCCGAACGGTGTCGGGTGTGACAAATCGGGCCTCTGCCGGAAAAATATGGTCGTGTAGCCATTGCTGCAGGGGCAGGTCGTCAGCAAGTCCCCGAAACAATGACATGGGCAAATGCGTATGGGTATTGACCAGTCCGGGCAATACCAATGCACCACCGGCATCCACATGCTCACGGGCTTCGGGAAGCGGCGCGCCGGGTGGGCGTTTTTCAATCCGGGAGATGCATCCGCCATCCATGGCAAGGATGCCGTTTTCGATGACATCGAAGGCCGGATTGACCGTGACAAACGTTCCATTTTCGATCAGCAGGTCATGGGCCATGGGAATTCGAACTCCATATTATTTGTGCGAATTTATTCACTTCCTGGAAAACCCGCTCCACATCCACAGTCAGAATCTTCCGATTGGACATCACCACCTGGCCGTTGATGATCGTTGTGGTCACATCACTTCCCTTGACCGCATATACAAGGTGCGACGCCGGATTGTACATAGGGGTTAAATGGGGTTGCCGCATGTCGACGACAATGAGATCAGCCCGATAGCCGGGAGCCAGGACCCCGATTGAATCTCCCAGGCCCAGGGCCCGGGCGCCGTTTGTGGTGGCCATGGCCAGTACCGTGTTGGCATCGAGCACCGTTGGATCGAGGCGGTGCACTTTATGAAGCTTGGCGGCCGTATCCATCTCCCAGAACATATCCAGATTGTTGTTGCTGGCACACCCGTCCGTTCCAAGCCCAACACAGACATTCCGGGAAAGAAGTTCTGCAATCGGCGCGATTCCCGAGGCCAGCTTCATATTGCTCTCCGGGTTGTGGGAAACCTTCACGTCAAAATCCCGCATTCCTGAATCCGGGCCACCTCCTGCTCAGTTTCCGACAGATGAATGACCAGCAGCCCCCCATTCCCGCGAGCCAGGTCATTCGCCCGTGTCAGCAGGGACGGTGCACACAGGTATGGCGAGTGGGGCTCCACGGCAATTTGGATGAGCGGCTCATCTGCCCAGGTTTCAAATAGCGTTTGGCTGTAAGCCCATCCATTTTCAAGGGGCCCATAATTGGGTGATGGAAAATCAAACAAGACTTCGCCCACCACCGCCCGCATGCCGGCATCCCGGGCCGCCCGGGCCACAGCGTCTTCAAACAGATACATGTCGCAAAAACAGGTGGTGCCCGATTGAATCATCTCCACACAGGCCAGCAGGCTGCCCCAATAGACCATTTCATGGGTCAACCGGGATTCAGCCGGGAAGATATGCCCTTCGAGCCAGTCCATGAGCGGCAGGTCGTCGGCCAACCCTCGAAAGCAGGTCATGGCAGCGTGGGTGTGCGTATTGACCAGGCCCGGCATGATGATCCCCCCCCCGGCATCAATGATGCAACCGGGGCAATCTTTAGAAAAGCGATGGGCAGGTCCCACAGCAGAAACAAGATTTCCGGTAATGGCCACTGCACCATTCGCGATGGGATCCGCGCCGGGTTCCATGGTCATCACCGTTCCGTTGGTGACCAGAATATCGGTTGGATTTTCAGTCATCGATTTGAGAGATTACGGCTTGGATGATTTCGTTGACCCGGGGTGCAACCCGACCGGCCAGTTCGATAATTTCCGAAACAGAGGCCGGTTGGGGATTGTCCGGGTTGTGAACGTTGGTGATGATGGAAAGGCCCAAGAGCGACATGCCGGCATGAACGGCCACAATCGACTCGGTAACGGTGGAAAAGCCCACGGCATCGGCCCCAATGGTTCGCAAATATCGGACTTCAGCCGGCGTTTCCAGGCTCGGTCCGGGCAATCCTGCATAGATCCCCGATTTTAGAGGCCCGTCCACCCCGGCTGATTCGGCAAGGGTGGCCAATTGCAAATCGTAGACGGAACTCATATCCGGAAACCGGTCACCCCATGGGTCATGGTTGGGACCTGTGAGGGGATTTTTACCCGTGAGATTGATATGGTCCCGAATCACCATGATATCCCCGGGTATAAAATTCGGATTGAGTCCACCGGCCGCATTGGAAAGGATCAGCGTCTTGACTCCCAGCTGCTGCATAACTCGAATGGGGAAGGCAACCTCCCGGGGTGTGTAGCCCTCGTAAAGGTGAAAGCGCCCCTGGAGCGCCATGACCGGTTTGCCGACAAGGGATCCAAATGAAAGCCGGCCCATATGACTCTCCACCGTCGCGTCCGGAAAGTGGGGGATCTGCGCGTAATCAAACACAGCCGTCGCATCCAGTGACTCGGCACTGTTGCCCAATCCGGTTCCGGTCATGATGCCCACCCGCGGCGTGACGTTGATCTTTTTTCGCAAAAAATCTGCGGCTTCACTTACCTGGTTATGATAGGTCATGGTCAAACAGGTCCCCTCCCC
>JAFDDL010000037.1 GCA_019310865.1 Deltaproteobacteria bacterium
AATTGCGTCCCCTAAATTGCAACGGTATAAAGTTTAAAAGTTGGGAACGTCCCCTAAACGTCCTAAATTATCGTCCCCTAAATTATGAGTTAATGCTTGAAACTTCGTTGGCCCGAGTAGACCATGGTGGCGCCGGCTTCGTTGCATGCCTCGATGTATTGATAATCGTTGCCGGAGCCGCCCGGTTGAATAATGGCCGTGACGCCTTCTCGCAGCCCCACATCCACGCCGTCTCGGAAGGGGAAAAAGGCATCGGAAACCATAGTTGATCCGATCAGCCCGCCTTTTTCTTCGGAGACCCGAGCGTCGAATTCGGCTTTTTTATCGGCATCGGCCAGCTCGTTATAGGGCATTCCGAGGGATTCAAAACAGTACCGGTCGGCCAGTTTTCGATAGGCCTTGTCCCGGGCGATTTCCGCCACGCCTACCCGGTCCTGTTCGCCGGTGCCGATGCCCACCGTGACCTGGTCTTTCACATAGATGACACTGTTGGAGGTGATACCCGCCTCCACCAGCCATCCGAACAGCATGTCCGCATATTCCGTATCGGTGGGGGCGCGCTCGATTTGGTATCGTTTCCCCTTGTATTCGCAGGCAGCCGGCTTGAGGCCTTCACGGGTTCTGGCGGTGGGGGTGAAGGGCCACTGGGCGATGATGCCGCCATCCACCAGGCTTTTGAAATCGACATAGGCCTGGCCCACAAAGTTGGTGAGACGGTCGATATTGCCGATCTCGATCACTCGCAGGTTTTTCTTCCGGGAAAAGATATCCATGACCCCGGCCTCATATGCCGGCGCCACGACCACCTCGGCATATTGTTCAAAGATTTCTTCGGCGGTCTCTTTGTCCACCACTCGGTTGACGGCGATGCACCCGCCAAAAGCCGCCACCCGGTCGGCCATGTAGGCCTTCCGGTAGGCGTCGGCCAGGGTGTTCGACTGGGCCACACCGCACGGGTTATTGTGCTTGACAATGACCGCCGTGGGGGCCTCGGTTAAATATCGAAGAATGTTCAATGCGTTGTCCGCATCGGTGAGGTTTGTTTTTCCGGGATGCTTACCGGACTGCAGCAGTGTGATGTCGGAAACCAGATATTGCCCGGGTTGAAGCGTCCGGGTGTCGCCCAGCACCAGATTGCCGTTGACCAGCCGATACAGGGCCGCCTCCTGGCCGGGGTTTTCACCGTAGCGCAACCCCTTGTTGACGCCATCGATGGTCCAGGAAACCTTTTCGTAAAAAAGGGTTTGCCGGTTGTCCCCGTCAACAAAGCTGATCTCCAGGTTCGGTGTGAACTGATCATCCATGATGGTTCGGTACATTTTCTTGAGATCTTCGGTCATGTCGTTCTCCTTATTGCAGTCGGTAGCAGCCTGATACTGCCGCATCGGGTTGATCGGCCAGGTAATCGGCGATAGCCCGGTCGTAATCCGCTGTGTGGGCAAATGCCTTGCGGGCCAGTGCAAACCGGCGCGCTAGCGGTATGTTTCCCTGATGTTCTTTCATTTCCGCCAGGATGGCTGCATAATCCGACGGATCCACCACCGAGGCAACCCGCAGATAGTTTTTTGCCGATGCTCGAATCATGCATGGCCCGCCGATATCGATGTTACCCCGGGCTTGTTCCACCGTCACGTCGGACCTTGCGATGGTCTCCTTGAATGGGTAGAGGTTCACCACCACCATGTCGATGGGAACGGCGCCGGTTCGGGTCAGGTCGCCCTGGTGGGACGGGTTATAGGTTTCCGTCAACAGGCCGAGGTAGATCTTAAAATCGAGGGTTTTGACCAGGCCGCCCTGGGTTTCCGGTTGACCGGTGTAGTCCGATACCTGGGTGAGACAGTCGGCCGCCGATCCAAGAATCTCTTTAATGCGCGCATAGGTGCCGCCGGTTGAAAAGAAGCGGATTTCGGGGTTCAACACTTTCAGGCCCGGTATAAACGCGTCGAGCCCGGATTTGTCCGATACACTTACCAGGACGTGGCGGACCTGAACCGCCTCGTCGATTTTGTCCACGACATTGATGCTCATTTTGCTTACCTCTCTCCGTTGAATTCCTGAATAAATCGTTGAAAGAACTGCTCCATGAACCGGTGGCGGTCTTGGGCCATGGCGCGGCCGGTTTCGGTGCGTATCCGGTCTTTGATTTTGCTCAGCTTGACCATGTATTCCCGGTAGCCCGTATCATCTTGGGAGTACGGGTGGGCATCTTCCACCCGAACATCCGGGTTGTGAAGCCGGGCACCCAATTCTCCGGCAAACAGATAGGCCCGGGCAATGCCGACCGCACCGATGGCATCGATCTTATCGGCATCGAAAAGCACTCTGGCTTCCGGCGTTGCGGGCGAATCTTTTCCCCGAAAGCGATGGGATCGGATGCAATGGCGAATGTTGTCCTTCTGTGCATCGGATAGATCCAGACCGGTGATCAGGGGCGCGGCCAGCTTTTCGCCTTTTTCCGCATGGCACACCGCGCCTTTGGCGGCATCCTGATAACTTCGGCCGATATCGTGAAGGTACCCGGCAGACAAAAGCACGTCCATGTCGACGCCCTCCTGCAGACCGATCCGTTTGCATAGCCGGACAACACGAAGCGTGTGCTCCCAGTCGTGGCTCCCGCTTGCGCCGTTGAACTGGTTCAAGGCAAATGATTTGACGGTTTCAAGGGTGGACGGATTTGCTGCCTCTTTCGGTAATGTTTGGCAAGGTTGTGTAAGCATCATATTCCTATTTTAGATGGGCATTACTTAGTTTCAGCCCAAAACCATATCATAAAGATTCGGGTTTGAGTACCGAAAAAATCAAATTTTATTCGATAATTATTTAAATTAAAAACGATGTGTTAGGTGGTTTTAGCCCAGGGACATCATCGATTCCCAGCGGTCGTATTCGGATTGGGTGGAAAGCCCCAGTTTATCGAGAATTTCGATAATGGCCCCATCGTTGAACCGCACATAGGGATTCACAAGGCGCTCCGCTGCCAGATTGGAGCGAACATGCGCCGGGTCGACTGTTTCCAGGTACGCATCGATATGGGCATTATCCGGTTCGATTTCGCGCGCAAACGCCATGGATTCAGCCACATAATCGTGGCCGGCGTAAACGATCGTTTGATCCGGTAATGCCATGAGCAGATTAATGGATTCGTGAAATGCCCTCAGATCTCCGGAAAAACAGTTGCCCACTGTGCCGTTGAACAGGGTGTCGCCGGTGATGATAATGTCGCCGACATGGAAGGTCACCGAATCAAGGGTGTGACCGGGCGTCGGGTATATGCGCACCGGTGTGTCATCCAGTTTGATTTCACCGAGGTTGGCACAGGTGTCGGGTGACCGGTATTCGGCACCGGAAAGACGCTGCAGGGTGTTGTTTCCAGTGGTGTGATCCGCATGACTGTGGGTGTTGGTGACGTGAGTGAGGGCTATATCGCGAGACCGCATAAATGCAAACATATCATCGGGCGCACCGGCGTCGATGGCCAGAGCCTGGTGCCGGCCGTAAATCAGATAGCCGAGGTTATCTGCTGAATAGCGAAATTGTTGAACCGATAGCATGGTGGTTTCTCCGAAGATTTTGAACGCGAGCCCTTATCACGGTTTTGATGTGTCGCCCCATTGAGGAGCGGCCACGATGATCAGCGTGTCATTATTGCGCATGGTGGAAAATACGACGCGATTACAGCGGTATTGGTGGCAGATTTGTTGGTATTTGCTGGTGATAAACGATTCAAAAACCGTAGGATTCGAAGGGGTTTTTCGCACGCCGGCTTGCCGAATTTGTTCATCGTAGAGCTGGTGAAACCGACGTATCCGGCCGTTCTGGGTTTCCGGTGAAAACAGGGTTAATGCGGGCATGGTTTGAATTGAGTTGTGGGACTCGGCCGGCTGCACTTCAGGCAAAGGCGGTGTTTCCCGGGCAGCCGGGGGTGGGTGTACCAACGCCGGTGATGAGAACGGGATACGGCTTGGTTTTTCGACCGTTGATTCAGCCGGTGGCTGCTGCTGGTAGAGCCCCTCAAATAAGGAATTCAGCACAGAATCGGTAACCAGAACGCAGTCGGTTCGCAAGTCGACCCGCTTGGACCGAAGGGATTGGACAACCCGGAGTTGCTCCGGATCGGCAATGGCCACCGTGAGATTCGGTTCGGAGAGGGTCAGGGGAACGATTTTGAACTGGCGCGCAAAGGTTGCCCCAATCAGATCCATCAGCGGTCGTCTATCCGATTCCGAATAGCTGAAGCCTTCCAGGCGTTCGAAGGGGATGTTGTACTGGACCGCAAAGGCTTCAAATAGTTGATCCCGGGTAATCAGGTTTTTTTCAAGGAGCAGATTGCCCAGGGGCTCGTTGCGGTCTTTATTTTCCGCAAGCGTTCTTTCCAGTGTTCCCGAATCGATTATATCCTGCTTGAGCAGAATTTCACCCAACCGCAGATGCTTGTTGTGTTTTGCCAGTACCGTGTTCAGATCGAGCGGAGTGATGAGGTTCAGATCACACAGGATCTCGCCGATGGCCCGTGGGTATCGCTTGACTTTGATCGCGTCGTTGAGCTTTTCTTCGGGCACCATTCCCAACCGGGTTGCCAGTCGGCAAAGCTCCGGGCTGTCCAACTGCAGTTCCAGAAAGGTTTTGAGATCTTCGCTGGTCAGATGTCCTTCTTTGACAAGCGCTTCGTCCAGTTGCACATGATCGGGTTTTCTGCGCTTGCATTCGGCGAGCTGAAATTCACTGATTCGTCCGTTTTCAACGGCAAAGTCGCCGATGCGTTCCTGCAATTTCGGATGTTCCAGCAGAATCTGAAGTTGGGGCTTTGTGATGACGCCCTGTTTTAACAGTATTTTACCGATGGGCAGCACGGCCAGCTTTGCTTCCTGATCTTGTATCCTGATGGCCTTGTCGATATCAGCCTTTCGAACAAAGCCTTCGTTGACCAGCAGCATTCCGATTTTCACCGGCTGGTGTTCACTGTCTTTTTTCTTCACCGTGTTGAGCATGTGTTCAACACCTTTGGCTCCAAATGGGAACCCAGTTTGTGGGTATGCTCGCTACCCATTGAAATTTATAAATATAGTACCAGGCTTTCGGGTTGAATGTCAAGTCGCGGCGCATAATAGCGGCGCACCATTCGGGCAATTCCTGTTGGCCCAAACCGAAAAATAATCCCTCTGGAATACCCCACATCGGAAGAGGTTAGATATTTCAAAATTTGCTCCACATTACTCCACATTTCAGATTTTTCACCTAATTTCTACTCAATACATTATAATTATTATTATTTTACACAAATTATTTTAAGGAATTTTGCCTTTTTTTCTTGACAGTTGGTTTAAAATGTACTTTTAACCATATTACAGTGGTGAAATGTGGAGAATTGGGGTTGTTTATGTTTCGTGGAAGCTCGTTTCATACCATCGATGATAAGGGCAGGGTGATCATACCCACCCGATTTCGGGACGTCATCCGCGCCGGCGGCAATGAGGGTGTCATGGTGTCACGAATGGATAGCTGCCTGTTGGCATACACCATCGATGAATGGAGTAAGATTGAAGCCCGAATCCTCGCCCTTGCTGAAAAAAGTGACAGCATGCGTCGGTTCAGACGTGTGTTCATTGGTGGTGCCTCGAATTGCCCGTGTGACAAACAGGGAAGAATTCTCATTCCTCCGCCGTTACGCCAGTACGGTGAATTTGATCGTGATCTTGTATTGGTGGGTGTCTTGGATCATTTTGAAATTTGGTCCCGTGACAACTGGGATACGGAAAATATGAAGCTGGAAGAAGACTTGAAAGAGGAGGAAGCGAGAAACGAGATTGCGAGTCTGGGGCTATAGGGGTCATGTCATATCAACATCCGTCTGCCATGCCCACGGAAGCGGTGGCTTATCTGAACTGCCGTCCTGAAAGGGTTTACGTTGACGGGACGTTGGGAGGAGCGGGGCATGCGCGTCTTATCTGTGATCGGATCGGCCCGGGGGGGCGATTGATCGGTATCGATCAGGATGAGGCGGCCATCAGCCACGGTCGGATGCAACTGTCGACCTGCTCACCCCGGGTCGATCTATTTCATGACAATTTCAGTAATTTGCCGAGTATACTGCGCACAGTGGGTATCTCGGGTGTGGACGGTATTTTGCTCGATCTGGGGATCTCACAGTATCACCTGGCGTCGAGCGGACGCGGGTTCAGTTTTCAGAAAGATGAGCCCCTGGACATGCGCATGGATGCGCGATCCGGGCTGACGGCCGCCGACCTGGTCAATGAGCGATCGGCATCGGATTTGGAGCGAATATTTAAAACAAACGGAGAGGAGCGCTGGGCGCGTCGGATTGCCGGCCGGATTGTTTCCAGCCGCGCAATGGAATCGATTCGAACCAGCAAGCAGCTGGTGCAGGTCGTATTGGATGCCGTTCCGGCCGGGTATGCAGCCCGGCAACGGATCCATCCAGCGACACGCGTCTTTATGGCGCTAAGGATTGCGGTCAATCAGGAGTTGGCGGAACTGAGCCGATTTTTGGACACTGTGCTCGATATTCTCAATCCCGAAGGAAGGCTTTGCATTCTGTCCTTTCATTCGTTGGAGGATCGCATCGTCAAGCGTCAATTTAAAACTTGGGCCAAGGGGTGCACCTGCCCGGCGGATTTTCCCATTTGCGCCTGCGGAAAATCCCCTGTGGTTCGGGTGCTGACGCCCCATGTGATCCGGCCGACAGATGTGGAAGTCGCCGCAAATCCACTGGCCGGAAGCACCCGATTGCGGGCAATGGAACGGCTTTGATTAAAAGAGCCAGTTTCAAAACGTCCCATCTCGGCCCATATCGGTGTTGGACGAAAATTTTAATCCTCGGAGGTAAGCGAAGACTCCGATACGCAATGTATGCCTGCGGTTAAAATTTTCGTCCGCCTTGATCTGAACCGAGCTTGAACGTTTTGAAATTGGCTCAAAAGGGTTTTTTACATGGTTCGTCGAAATGTCAAAAAAAAGCCTGGCAGTTTCTTAACGCCCCAGATGATACGCCTCGGGATATTCCTGATGGCGCTGTTTATCGGCGAACTGCTGTCGTACACCTGGTGCCGTGTCCAATATACACGAACCGGGTATGAATTATCACGGGAAATGCAGGAACACCGGCAACTGACTGCCGTTGAGAAGAAGTTGAAAATCGAGCTGGCGCGGCTCAGGTCTCCGGAGCGGCTGGCCAAACTGGCAAAGCGGCACATGGGGTTGAACATGCCAACTTCACAACAAGTCATGGTCATCGAATGAGACGTTACCGGGAAAACCGCATTGGCCTGCGGGCAGGTGTAATGGGTGCCATTTTTTCGATTTGGTTTCTGGTCATCGGCGCCAAAGCGGTGTACCTGCAGGTTTATTGTGTCGATTGGCTTTCCCAGAAGGCTTCCAGTCAATATGAAAAATCATATCAGACGCTTGGCAAGCGCGGATCTATCCTGGACCGCAACCGGCGGGAGATGGCTGTGAGTATCGACGCCACCTCCATCGGTGCATATCCGGGTCGGATCGAGGATGTGGGACTGGCGTCGGTGGCCCTCGCGTCCGCATTGTGCCTGGAAAGAAAGCGGCTTGCCCAAAAACTATCCTCAACGCGCTCATTTGTCTGGATTGAACGGCAGGTGACCCCCAAGGAGTCCAATCAGGTCCGAAATCTCAAGCTCTGCGGTGTCGATTTCAGAGCCGAACATAAACGGGTCTATCCCAACCGAACGCTGTCAGCCCAGCTTCTGGGTTTCACCGGCGTGGATGGTCACGGCCTGGAGGGGATCGAGTATCGCTTTAATGCCTATTTGAAGGGCGATGCCCGGAAGTTAACCATGATGAAAGATGCCCTGGGGCGTGGGTTTATGCCCGAGGTGACCCAACCGCAAAGCAGCGGGGGGAACAACCTGATTCTGACCCTGGATGGAACCATTCAGTACATGGCCGAAAATGCGCTTCAAGAAGCGGTGGATGCTTCAAGGGCCAAGTCCGGCATTGCCATCGTCATGGCGCCCCAGACCGGGGAGGTGCTGGCCCTGGCCCATTATCCCCTGTTCAATCCCAACACCTTCAAAAGCTTTGATCGTTGGCACTGGCGCAATCGGGCCATTACCGACCCCTTCGAACCTGGATCCACCATCAAGATGTTCACAGCTGCGGCGGCCCTGGAACAGGGCGGTTTGAGCCCCAACTGTCTTTTTTTCTGCGAAAACGGCACCTATAATATCGGCAGACACGTGATTCACGACGCTCATCCCAACGACTGGCTCTCCCTGCAACAGATTATCAAGGTTTCAAGCAATATCGGCGCTGTGAAGATTTTGGAGAAGATCGGAGAAAAAGCGGTTTATGACACCCTGCGTGATTTTGGGTTCGGGGAAAAGACCGCTATCGATTGTCCCGGTGAAACCGCCGGCTCCCTGGCGCCATTTGACCGGTGGACAAAACTGGATGCCGGTGCCATCGCGTTTGGCCAGGGGCTTTCGGTATCGGCCGTTCAGCTGGCAGCCGGGGTGAACGCCATTGCAAACGATGGTGTGTTGATGAAACCGTATACGGTTCAGGCGATCGTGGATTCTCACGGTCAGGTTGTCAAACGGTTTGAACCCCAGGTGGTTCGCCGTGCCGTTTCCAGAAAGACCGCCCGCGAGGTGAGAAATATACTGAAAACCGTGGTCGCCGAAGGCGGTACCGGTGTGAATGCCGCCCTGGAAGGTTACGCCGTCGCCGGCAAAACCGGAACGGCCCAGAAGGTCGACGAAAATGGCACTTATGCCAAAGGGCGGTACGTGGCCTCATTTGTCGGCATGGTGCCGGCGGATGATCCGGTGGCAACCATACTGGTGATTGTGGATGAGCCCGAGGAGAATCATTACGGTGGGCAGGTTGCAGCGCCGGCGTTTCGAAAGATCGCCAAGGCGCTGCTTCATTATCTGAATGTACCGGCGGAACCGATGGACAATCGGTTCACCGTTTCCCGGGGCCATGAGGTGTGCGGGTGAACCTGTCAAATTTAATCGAATCGATTACTGTAATGGATGACAATAGCGGCCGGCGGCCGTTGGCCGGGCCGGGTGTCGATTCGGATCCGATCATCGGCGCCATCCATTACCGGTCCCAGGACGTGGTGCCGGGGGGACTGTTTGTGGCCATTTCCGGCCATCGAGCCGACGGGCATGACTACATTGATGACGCCATATCGAGGGGTGCAGCAGCCATTGTGGCGGAAAAAGAAATTGATTGCACGCGGCCATTGGTGCAGGTGACCGATAGTCGGCGGGCCCTGGCTGAACTGGCCGCCGCCTTTTACAACAATCCTTCGCATCGGCTCAATCTTGTCGGCATCACCGGAACCAACGGCAAGACGACCGTGACCTATCTGGTGGAAGGGATGCTGGCTTCGGCCGGATATCGGGTTGGGGTGATTGGAACGGTGAACTACCGGTATGGTGGGCGGCAATTCGATAACCCGGTGACGACCCCCGAATCTCTCGATCTTCAGCGAATTCTGGCGAAAATGGAAGCTGCCGGTGTGACCCACGTGGTCATGGAGGTATCGTCCCACGCCGTCGACCTGTCCCGCGTGGTGTCGTGCTGTTTTACGGTGGGCGCTTTTACTAATTTAACCCAGGATCACCTTGACTACCACAAGACCATGGTGGCCTATTGGGACTGCAAGCGCCGGTTTTTTACCGAGAATATTCTGACCGGACCGACCGGCGGCCGAACCGTGGTGGTTGTGAACAGCGATGATGAACATGGCAAATCGCTTCTCGCTGATCTGGCATCCACCCACGCGCAAGTGGTTCCATTCGGCCAAGCCGACGGCGCCGTTCGGCCAATGGCGGTTACAACAGACGCCTTGGGCATTCGGGGTCAGGTGAGCATCCCGACCGGAGTGGTGGACATTTCGTCGCAGCTGGTGGGCATGCATAACCTTGAGAACCTGCTGTGCGCAGTGGGCATCGGGGTTGCTTTGAGCCTGCCGCCTCGAAACATCGTGGCCGGCATCAAATCGGTGACCCATGTCCCGGGTCGCTTGGAGCGTATTTCCGATCCCGACGGCCGGTTGATTTTTGTCGATTACGCCCATACACCGGACGCATTAAAAAATGTACTGACCACCCTGCTCGGCATCACGACACGGCGCATTGTCTGCATCTTTGGCTGCGGGGGAGATCGCGATACGGGAAAACGCGCCCCGATGGGTGAAATTTCCGGGCGATTGGCCAACTTGTCCATTGTCACCTCGGACAATCCGAGAGGTGAATCTCCCGAAAAGATCATCGATCAGATTATAGACGGTATCCGGCCACTGGGAATCGATCGGCTTTCGGCCCATGATGTGGGAGATTGGAATTCGGAAAGCGCGTATCTGGTCATGCCGGATCGAGAAGAGGCGATACAAATCGGGATTCAGGTTGCCGGGCCCGGCGACGTGGTGCTCATCGCCGGCAAGGGCCATGAGACCTATCAGCTCATTGGCGCTCAGCGGCTGCGCTTTGACGATCGAGTTGCAGCCCGGGAGGTGTTGGTGGATTTGTCATTTGAAAAGGAGAACCGGGCGGCCCCATGACACGCCATGGACATACTACCTGGATACCGGAGACGGTCTTGGTGGCAACGCAGGGAAATCTGCTTGGCGCGCAAGGTGCCGGTTCGTTTTCCACCGTCTGTATCGACTCGCGCGAGGTGGTGGACGGGGCTTTGTTTGTGGCCATCGAGGGGCCGGTGCAAGACGGGCATCGATTCATCCCCCAGGCCGTGGCGGCGGGCGCCCGGGGACTGGTCGTCAACCAGGACAAGGTGAGCGATCTGCCCATCGCGCAATTTCAGAAACAGGGCATTTTCTGCGTGGCCGTTCCCGATACCACCCGGGCCCTGGGGGATCTGGCCGCCTATCACCGGCAGCGAATGCCGGCATCGGTTGTGGCCATTACCGGTTCGTATGGGAAAACCACGACCCGGGAGATGATGGCATCGATTTTTTCCCGAAACTTTAACACGCTTTCGGCGAAAAAGAACTTTAACAATGAGTGGGGACTGCCCCTCACCCTGCTGTCACTCGCGGCCAAGCACCAGTGGGCCATATGTGAAATGGGCATGAATCGATTCGGAGAAATTCGCCGTCTGGGACAAATCAGCCGCCCGGATATCGGTTTGATTACCAATGTCGGACCGGTTCACCTGGCCGGTGTTGAAAGTCTGGACGGCGTCATGGCGGCAAAGGGTGAACTTCTGGAGAGCATTCACCCCAACGGGACGGTGGTTTTGAATGCAGACGATCCCCGTGGGCTGCTTCTGGGGCAGCAAGCCCGATGCCGGGTATTTTATTTCGGTCTGTCACCGGAAGCATCCGTGCGGGCCGAGTCTATCTGCGAGGCGGGAGAACATGTCGCATTCAGGCTGATTCTGCCTGGCGAGACAGTGGTCGTCCGCGGTGAAACAGTGGACGTCCGCGGTGAAACTGTGGTCGTCCACGGTGAAACAGTGGACGTCCCCGGTGAAACTGTGGACGTTACCCTAAATGTGCCCGGGCGATTCATGGTTGAAAACGCCTTGGCCGCCGCTGCCGTGGGGCATCTTGCAGGGATTTCCGGTCAGGACATCAAGGCCGGGCTGGAAGCATTTTGCGCCGTGTCGGGCCGCATGAAGCTGATTGCCACGGTGGGTGGAATTCGAATCATCGATGATGCGTATAACGCCAGCCCGGCCACGATGCCGCCGGCGATTGAAATATTGGACAAACTGAAAGGCGACCGGCGGGGATTTTTAATTCTTGGGGATATGGCGGAACTGGGCCCCGAATCCGAGGCTTTTCACCGTCAATTGGGCCGGCAAATCGCCCGCTCGCGTGCCACGCGGATTTACCTGACCGGTGACTACGCACAGGTGGTGAAACAGGCGGCAATTGATGGAAACATGGATGCCGGGAATTTCTTCATCGGCTCCCGGGCGGAAATTCTGGCAAATATCAAACCCCACCTTCAAGCGGGCGACTGGGTGCTGGTCAAAGCATCGCGGAGCATCGGCTTGGAGAGAGCTGTTGCCGATCTATTGGCGTGGGCAGGTGGCGAGGTGAAGGGTCAGTAGATGCTGTATCATTTTCTATATCCGCTGCATGAGAGTTTTTCGGCGCTGAACGTGTTTCGATACATCACGTTTCGCACCATTTACGCCAGCCTCACGGCCTTTCTCATCTGCTTTTTCATCGGGCCGTGGGTCATTCGTCAACTGACGCGTCTGCAGGTGGGACAGTATATTCGGGATGACGGCCCGGAAACGCATCATAAAAAGGCCGGCACACCGACCATGGGCGGCCTGCTGATTCTCTTTGCGGTGGTGTCGGCCACATTACTCTGGGGGCGTCTGGATAATCGGTACGTCTGGATTCTTTTGTTTGCCACGGTGGCAAGCGGCATGATCGGATTTGCCGATGATTACCTGATGCAGGTCAAAAAACGAAGCAAGGGCCTGACCGCCTGGGGGAAGCTGGTGCTTCAGATTGGTGTCGGACTGGTGACCGGACTGCTGGTCTATAAGAGTCCGGCGTTTCCAAGTTATGTGATGGTGCCGTTTTTCAAGAATTTTGCACCGGAGCTGAGCTGGGGATACGTCGTGTTTGCCGCCTTTATCATCGTTGGCGCCAGCAATGCGGTGAATCTCACCGACGGTCTGGACGGGCTTGCCATCGGACCGGTCATCATTGCGGCGGGGACCTATATGATTTTCGCATACGTGGCGGGTCACGTCCGGATTGCACAATACCTGCAGGTCGATTACGTGACCGGCGGCGGAGAGGTCGCGGTCTTTTGCGGGGCGCTGGCCGGCGCGGGGCTGGGATTTCTATGGTTCAACGCCTATCCGGCCCAGGTTTTCATGGGCGATGTGGGCTCGCTCTCCATCGGGAGTGCACTGGGCACGGCGGCGCTGATCACAAAGCAGGAGATTGTGCTGGCGCTGGTGGGTGGCCTGTTTGTGATCGAGGCGTTGTCGGTGATTTTTCAGGTGGGATATTTCAAGATTACCCGGGGACGCAGAATTTTTAAAATGGCCCCGCTGCATCACCATTTTGAGTTAAAGGGTTGGGCGGAACCCAAGGTGATCATCCGGTTTTGGATCATTGCGATTGCACTGGCGATGATCGCCATGAGCACGCTCAAGCTGCGGTAAATTTTTTAGGGGAGAGGGTAGGCGCGTTTAGGTGATTCGCAAACCGCAACATAGAAAGGTGGATTTAGGGCTTTCCGGTCGTCGGGTTCTCGTGGTGGGACTGGGGGCTTCGGGTGCGGCTGCAGCGAAATTCCTGCGACACCAGGGAGCCGTCGTTACCGTTGCCGACCAGTCCGCCTCCCCGAGCCATGCCGATCAGGTAGCGCTCCTGGCGGATATGGGCGTCGAAACCCGATTGGGCGACCAGCGCCCCGAGTTGTTTCAGGAAACCGACTTGATTGTCATCAGCCCCGGCGTGCCCACATCCATTGGCCCATTGGCAGCAGCCCGCCGGCGCCATATTCCCATTATCGGAGAGTTGGAACTGGCAGCCCGGTTTGTTAAGGCCCCCATCATTGCGGTGACCGGAACCAATGGGAAAACCACCACCACGTCGTTGATCGCGCATCTATTGTCGTATACCGGGTTAACGGTTCAAACGGGAGGCAATATCGGAACACCGCTCATTGAATGTGTGGCGTCGAAGACGGCAGCGGATGTGCTGGTGGTGGAGGTGAGTAGTTTCCAGTTGGAAACCATTGAAACCTTCCGGCCTCGGATTGCCGTGCTGCTCAATATCACACCGGATCACCTGGATCGATACGACGGTTTTGAAGCCTATGCACAAACCAAGGGGCGTATTTTCAGCAATCAGCAGCCATCCGATACGGCTATTATCAACGGTGCTGATCCGGTTGCCCGAAATATGTCCCGGCATATCGCGCCGAATCGATGGTTATTTAATGGGGAGGGGTCGGTGGGTGCCCTGCAAAATG
>JAFDDL010000502.1 GCA_019310865.1 Deltaproteobacteria bacterium
AAAGAGCAGGCGTGGCAAAACAGATGGTGGATGAAGTCATCGTGGGAAACGTCGGCCAGTATGCGGAAAAGGGATTTATCGGGCGCATGTGTTCACTGAAGGCCGGATTACCTAAAGAAACAACCGCCTATTCACTCAACCGACAGTGCGCTTCGGGGCTCAATTCCGTCGCCAACGCCGTGATGGCTATCCAGACCGGGCATGCCGATATCATTGTCGCCTGCGGGACGGAGAACATGAACCAGGCGCCTTACTATCTGAGAAAAGCCCGTTTCGGTTATCGCATGGGCCATGATACCGTCGAAGACGGGCTCATTCATCTGTTAACCTGGCCCATGGGACCGTTTCACAACGGAATAACCGCAGAAAACGTTGCCGAGGCGCATGGGATTACACGAGAAATGCAGGATGAATTTGCCCTGTTGAGCCAGGAAAGAGCCCTGAGGGCCATTGAAGACGGCCGGTTCAAGGATGAGATCGTTGCCGTGGAGATCCCCAAGCGAAAGGGGCAGACAGAGGTTTTCGATACGGACGAGCATCCGAGGAAAGGACTCACCCTGGAAAAGCTTGCGAAATTAAAACCTGCTTTTAAACAGGGGGGCACTGTGACCGCCGCCAATTCATCGGGTATCAACGACGGTGCTGCTGCTGTCGTGCTGATGTCCAGGGAAAAGGCCGCAGAACTTGGTATCGACGCGAAGGTTAAAATTGTGGACTGGGCCTTTGCCGGAAACGACGCTGCCCTCATGGGCTTTGCCCCAGCGATTTCAACCAGAAAGCTTATGGATCGTGTAAAGATGCACATCGATGATTTTGACCTGATTGAACTCAACGAAGCCTTTGCCTCCCAATCGGTGGCCGTCATCAACGACCTGAACATGGATCTGGACAAGGTCAATGTCAACGGGGGCGCCATTGCCCTGGGACACCCGGTCGGGGCGACAGGCACCATTCTGGTCGTGAAGATCATGAATGAAATGAAACGTCGAAATGTGCAAACCGGCCTGATTGCCATGTGCGTCGGTGGCGGGCAGGGCATGTCGTTAATGGTAGAAAGAGTATCGGATTGATATGAAGAAAAAATCCCATGACCTAAGCGAAACCGGATTCCGGGGTGGGCTCCGCCCCCTGTTTTCTCCGAAAAGCGTTGCTGTGATCGGCGCCTCCGCATCTGCCGGAAAGGCGGGAAATGATGTGGTCAAAAACATCTTGGCAAACGGCTTCAGCGGTGAGCTTTATCTGGTCAATCCAAAAGGGGGTAAAATCCTGGGCCACACGGTCTACGCATCCATCCAGGATCTTCCAGAGGGGATCGATCAGGCAGTCATCATCCTTCCAGCTAAGGCGACTCCCAACAGCATTCGTGAGTGTGCCGCCCAAGGCATCCGGTCTGTGGTGCTGGCTGCCGGAGGATTCGCCGAGGTGGACGAATCCGGGAAGAGCCTTCAGGAAGAAACCCTTCGGGCCATTCAAGAAACCGGCATTCGTGCCCTGGGTCCCAACACCTCCGGACATATTTCAACGCCCCACAACTTCACTTCCAGCTTTTTTCCCCTGGGAAAGGTTCCAAAGGGGCCGATTTCGTATATCAACCAAACCGGCAACTTTGCCACCCACACCATGCGCTACATTATGTCCGCCGAGAACTTCGGTGTGGCTCGGGTGGTCGGGCTGGGAAACAAGCTGGATCTGGAAGAAAGCGAGGTGCTGGAATATCTGGCCGAAGACGAGGAGACCGAGGCGATTTTCATGTACCTGGAAAGCTTCAAACACCCCCGCCGATTTTTCGAGGTTGCCGGCCGTGTGACCCGGAAAAAACCGGTGATCCTTCTGAAAAGCGGTGCATCGACAGAGGGGGCCAAGGCTGCAATTGCGCACACCGCCGCCCTGGCGGCCGATGACCGGATCATTGACGGTGCTTTGAAACAAGCGGGTGTTGTTCGCATTCACGATTACTCGCATCTGTTTATGGCGGCCAAGGCCCTGGCCGTCATGCCCCTTCCCAAAGGCAATCGGGTCGGTTTTCTGGCGCCCTCCGGTGCGATGCTGGTTTCCCTCACGGACCTGTGCCGCCGCCGCTGGAACCTGGTGGTACCGGAACTTGAACCTGAAAACCAAGGGCATCTCCAGGAGATCAGCCCTCCCTTTATCCGCATGCGAAACCCGGTGGATATATGGCCTGCAGCAACCGCCAGGGGGATTGATTTCGCATACCGAGAAGGGGCTGAGACGGTTTTAAGAGACCCGAATATCGATGCTGTTGTCACGATTCTTATGCTTACCGACGAGACCGGTATTCCGAACTATGACGGTTTCGTGGAACTGGCGAAAAAGTACCCTGAAAAGCCGCACTACATCACCTTCAGTGGTCAGAAAAAGCATATGGATAACGCCAAGGATTACCTAGAGCCTCGAGGCATTCCTACTTTTCCGTTAATCGAGCAACCGTTTGAGGTGCTCAGTATACTGGTACGCTGCCGTAAAGCCATGGTCAGGCGATAACCAATTGACTTCCGGCTTTGCGCGAACCCTTAGGGAGATAATGTAAGCAATGAAAAGTAATCGGGAATTGAACCAACGATTCAACAAAGTATACCCGTGCGGACACTCGAATTACCGCGTCCCAATCGAGGTGGCTGAAAATCGGGTGTTTCTCAAACGGGCGGAGGGAAGTCAAATATGGGACGTTGACGGGCAGGAATATATCGATTATCTGGGGGGGATGGGAGCCTGCATTTTAGGCCACCGCCATCCCGAATATATCCGGTCGTTGAAAGCCTACATGGATGATCGCTCTCTGGCTGTTGGCTCCGGTGTACTCTATTCGGAAGACGATGTGATTGTGGCGGAAAAATTGATCCAACACATTCCTTGTGCCGAGATGGTCAAGTTCTGTCTTTCCGGAACCGAGGCAGTCCAAATGGCCATCCGCCTGGCCCGGGCCTATACCGGTAGAGAGCGCTTTATCAGGTTTGGGGGTCACTACCATGGCTGGATGGACAATGTTCTGGGTGGTATGTTCAATCGGCGACCTGAGGGCAAACCCTTTCCCATCTACGATCCCGGATCCAAAGTCTTTCAAGATGCTTGTTTTACCCATGGAAGATCGAACGGATCCGTCGATGAGAGTTTTCTACTCCCCTGGAATGATGTGGCGGCCCTCGAAACAGCCTTAAAGAAATATGGAGAAGAGGTCGCCCTCATTCACTTTGAGGCCATGGTCTGCAATCAATTCTGTTTAATGCCGAAGCCTGGATATCTTGAGCGAATAAGGGAACTTTGCACGGAATATGGTATCGTCATGTCTATCGATGAAATCATCACCGGATTCCGGATTGGTTTAGGCGGTGCGCAACGTCATTTTAATGTGACACCGGATCTGGCTACAATCGGCAAAGCCATGGCAGGGGGATTGCCCTGTTCGGCGGTGGTGGGAAAGACCGAGATTTTAAGTCAATTGCATGATGGCAAAGTACTGGGCCCGGGAACATTCAATGGCTACCCCTTCGGTATGCATGCTGTGAGGACAACCATTGAAATTCTGGAAAATAACGACGGTGCGGCGCATAAACATCTGGATGCCGTCCAATCTCTTCTAACGAACGGGCTTCGGGATTTATCCGTTAA